>CAZFFW010000033.1:0-40222 GCA_964518125.1 uncultured Porifericola sp. | reverse complement strand
AAAAAAGTGATTTTTTTCTTTTGTGAGATCCTGAATTTTTGCTCTCAGCACCCTTGGAAAGCGCTTTGACTAATCTTTTGGAAAATATCAGGTGTAAGTTTTTGGACTTTTGTGAAAGAGCAGGGAAAACAGCTTTCCCTGTAACCGACTGCTACGGCACCCACAAGCTGTTTATGAAAAGTATCTTCTTCGGGAAGATGATGCGGTAGTTAGTGTGTAAAAAGTAAGCAGCAGCTGGTTGTATGCCAGATGCTGCTTATTTAACTTTTCTACTAAGTACTTTTACTGGTAGGTGACTTTTGAGGCAATCGTAAACGAAAAGGTAGATAAACTACGAAGGATAAAATGAACGATTAAAGGGGCTACCGGTCAACCTGAGCAAAAAACAAAGCCTGCAAATGCTATTTACAGGCTTTAGACTGACTAAAAATTAGTAAAAGTGATCCCGACAGGACTCGAACCTGTAACCTACTGCTTAGAAGGCAGTTGCTCTATCCAGTTGAGCTACGAGACCTTTAAGATTTTGCCTTTTTTCTATGGCTTTTCTTAAATGAGCTGCAAATGTACGGAATATGTCACCAATTATGCAACATCAAACCCTAGAAATTGAATTAACGGTAACCTTGCGCCTGCAGGTCAAAGAGCTCAGCATATTTGCCTCCCTGCATCAAGAGTTCCTCGTGAGTACCGATCTCCAGTAACTGACCGTTTTCCAATACCAGTATTCTATCAGCCATCCGAACCGTAGAAAACCTATGCGAAATGAGTACCGCACTTTTTCCCTCCGTCAGGTCGGCAAAACGGCGAAATACTTCATACTCCGCCCGGGCGTCAAGTGCGGCAGTAGGCTCATCCAGTACCAGTAGCTGCGCATCACGCATATAAGCCCGGCTGATCGCTATCTTCTGCCATTCTCCGCCCGACAAGTTGACGCCCTCTGCAAACCGCCGCCCTATCATCTGCTCATAACCATTGGGAAGTTTGCCAATCACCTGGTCCGCCATCCCCCTGAATGCGGCATCATCAATTTTCGTCCGGTTTTCTCTTTCTTCAATCTTACCTACTGCAATATTGGTTGAAGCATTCATTTGATAACGCACAAAATCCTGGAAAATAACACCAATAGCCTCGCGTAGTTGTACCGGATTATACTCCCGGAGGTCATGGCCATCCAGTAAAATGCGTCCTTCTGTTGGATCATACAGCCTGGTAAGCAGTTTGATGATGGTCGTTTTACCCGCACCATTTTCGCCAACCAGTGCAAGCTTTTCGCCAGCTTGTAAATGAAATGAAAGCCCTCTCACCGCCCAGATATTCGTATTAGGGTACTTAAAGCCCACGCCTTCAAAAGTAAAACCCTGCGAAATGGGCTGCGGTACTTGTTTTAATTTTTCATCTCCTGCAATAAGTGGCTTCATCTCAAAGAAGTCAAAGAAATCCTGCAGGTACAAGGCCCCTTCAGCCATACTTGAAAACTGGTTAAGTACGTTTTCCAACAGGTTTCTTAGCCGGGCAAATGAGCCGGCCAGGAAGGTAAGGTCACCAATGCTCAACTGTCCATTGACGGTCTGCAGCACGATCATTACATACGCCCCATAGTAACCAGCACTACCGATTGCGGCAAATACACTACCCCAGCGGGCTCGGGCAATAGCAATCTTCCGGTTGGCCAGGTAGTATTTGTCGGCAATGGTACTGAAATGATTGACCAGGAAATCTGACAGCCCGAAGATTTTCACTTCCTTGGCAGTTTCATCGCTGGCGCCAATGTAACGGAAGTAATCCAACTCGCGACGTTCCGGCGTCCACTGGTTGTTGAGCGAATAGCTACGTTCATTAAAATGAGATTCTCCCAGGAAAGCCGGTACTACTGCCACCAGTATCAGTACGATCAGCCAGGGATTGAAGGCGACGAGTGCGCCGGCCAGGAAGCCGATGGTAATAATGCTCTGAAACTGGCCCAGCACCTGCGTCATCAGGTTGGTACGACGTACAGTCTGCCGGCGTGCCCGCTCCAGTTTGTCATAAAAATCAGCATCTTCAAACTGCGCCAGGTCCAGTGTACCGGCATGCTGCATCAGGCGTACTGACGACTCGTTGGCAAATTTGTCACCCAGCAGGCTGTCCAGGAGCACAGTAGCGCGGTTGATAGCATCGGAGAGAATTGCCAGCAGGAATTCAAGTCCAATGTAGATAATGAGCATGTTCAGGTCCGGCTCAGCACTGCTTTGGGTAAGTCTGACTACCTCATCAATGATCAGCTTGCCGATGTAGAGCATCGTCACAGGAATGGCAGCGCGAATTACCCTCAAAATAACGTTGGCTGAGAACATACCCGGGCTTACTTGCCAGACAAGCCTGAAAAAGGCTGGTAAATGCTTCAGTGCCTGAAAACGTTCTTGCAGCGAGAGCTTTTCTCCCTTACTAAGCTTGCTTTTGGCATCGTTTGCCTTTTTTTGTTGCTTATTTATGCTCATTTCTTATAGGATGCGAAACTTTTTGTAGATTTACTAAGTATTTTAGCTAAATGCTAATCAAACCCGTGACCCTTGAGTACAGCCAGCCAGAATATCCGTTTCCTCAGAAGAAAATACCAGTTTACCCAGGAGGATATGGCGCAAAAGCTGGGCATCAAGCGTTCATTACTGGGTGCTTACGAAGAAGCCAGGGCTAACCCACGGCTGGATGTGCTGGTGAAGGCGGCTGAAATTTTTAACGTTTCTGTAGACCAGTTGGTTTCTGACACTTTGGATGATGGGCAGACGAGCTTTACCCCAACTTCTTACAAAAAGACACCGGCCTCGCCCCAGCCTAAGCCTCAACTTTCTCAGTCTGGCACCTATCGTAAACAGAAGATTGAGGAAAGTTTCAGCAAATCAGGAGCTTCTGATTTGAAGTCGGTTCAGAGGCTCCGTTTAGTGCCTATGTCCGAATATAAGCATTACTTTTTTAATGCCGTAGACCAAAATTACCTGCGTAGCCTGCCGGAAATTCAGCTTCCGCTGCTGCCTCCGGTAGATAGTCAGTACCGGGCATTTGAAGTAGCCGACCAGAGTATGCAGCCCTTAGAGCAGGGGAGTGTGGTGGTTGGCTTTCAGCTGGACAATGTACAGAAAGTGCAGGATGGAAAAGCCTATGTGCTGATTACCCGAACCGAAGGCGTCATCTTCCGCCGGGTGTACAACCATATCGCCAAATCTGGTCATCTGCTGCTGGAAGCCATCAATCCGGAATTTGAGCAGCAAAAACTCTCCGTGATGGGGCGTGAGGTGGAAGCATGGGAGGTAGTGCTCTACGTTAGCCAGCATTTGCCCGCTGCTTCATCGCAGGAAACGTCTGCTGCCATGGATCTTCCTCAACTCACCCGCCTGGTGCTTGATCTGCAGCAGGAGGTGCTCCGGCTAAAGGAGAAAGAGTAAATCACCTACACCAGGCTGGTGATCAACGCTGACATCTCTCCCACCGCATCTTTTTTCTCTCCCGGATTGGTGACGGCCTTGCCCAGTTCGTACCAGAAGCCATCACCAGGAGAAATATAGCTGCCGGGTTTAGTGGGTACTTTATCGCTGGCCAGTTCGGCATCGTAGTCAGGGAGATACACTACCTCAAGCAGCGGCTTGAGTTGATCCCAGCTTTGTTCTGTGCGTTTTTTTTGCTCCCCCGATTCAGCGACTACATTAACTTTACGGCGGCTGAAGCTGGGGCTGATACTGATCCTGGTTTTTGCTTTTGGGCTGATCTCCAGGTAGATGATCTCCAGGGGCATCTCCTTCTTACTCAGTTCATAAACCGCCTGTATAATTTCCTGGGTAAAGTACTCCCAGGTCTCCGGATTATTGGGGATTCCGGCTATTTGTTCGCCATTATCGTAGGTGATGTCCAGCTCCAGCAGCTGCTGAATATGCGGTTTGGGCTCCTCAAAAAGTTTCTTGCTTTTACGCAGTTCGTCTATGATGGCGAATTTCCAGCTTTTAGGCAGTTCTCCCTGCCACTGGTGGTCGTCTTCCATTGTGAATCCTTCTTCCAGGATTTCTTCTTCGCTGAGTTGCTCCCGCTCAGTATAGTGAATCTCAAAATCAAGCTGAGGCTCGGCCTGAGATAAATCTATTTTTATCCGGTAATAATGGCTGAAGGGAGGAGGCGCGCTGAGCGTCCGGAAGCTGATCTCTAGTGTCTTTATATTGTGCTTAACGAGTGACATGGTACTTCACTGGGTATTTTGACGGTAAATATAGTGCCTTTTCCTAATGTAGAACTAACACTAATCTGTCCGCCTAGTTTTTCCAGCGTTTCTTTTACGATATAAAGTCCCAGGCCGGAGCCCGTAGAGTCCTGATTGGCCCGAAAGAACATGTCAAAAATCTTCTCCAGATGGTCCTCCGCGATTCCCCTGCCATTATCTTCTATTTCCAGTATGGCTTCATCAGCATTGACCGCTACATGTACCCGGATAAATGATGTCCTCCGGTGGGGACTTGCATATCGGATGGCGTTTGACAAAAGATTATTAAGAATGATGCCCAGCCGGTACTGATCAGAATAGAAAGGGATACTCTGCTGAATCTCTACCTGCTTCTCTATGAGTTCACTTTGCTGCATATAGTCCAGCTGATCCAAAATACCTTCTATGATTTCGCGGAAGTTAATCTCATCCTGGCGAATCTCAATTCTGGCATTTTTGCTTACGTTGACGATATCCTGAATGAACCTGTCCAGCTTATTGATACTCTTTTCCTGCAGGCCCAGGTAATATCTTACCTGCTCTACATCGTCTTCCATCTTGGCTACCTGTATGAGGCCAAGCACAGAAGTCAGAGGTGCCCTGAGATCATGAGATGCACTGTATACAAAGCGGTCCAGTTCGCTATTGACCTTTTTCAGCTCGTGGTTTTGTAATTCCAGGGCCTGGGTCCGTTCCAGTACCATGCTCTCCAGTTCCTGGTTATAGCGCGCTACCTTTCTTGACTCCGCTTCAGCGGTGTTGAGCAGGCGCACAAAGATTTTTTGCATCTGGTAAGCTACTTTGTTGATCACCAGAAAAAGGATAATATAGGCTAGCAGAATCGATAGCGGATGAGTGTCCCAGGGACTAATGCCGGTTTTGTTGGCAATGATAAAATACTGCGTTACGATACAACCTACTCCCAGCACAGTGACAACCGTAATCAATTCGCTCCGCTGCATGAAAAGCGGAATAGACAGACTGATGAGAACATATATCAGGGTGGTTTCCAGAATACGGTAATACGTCAGGTCATCAGCATAGAAATAATCTGTGACAATATTGTGCATGATGATCAGAAAAATCAGGCTGAATATAATCATATTACCCGCCAGGGTAAGCTTCTTTTTGCGGACCGCCTGTAACGCAAAAAAACTGGCTACCAGAAAAAAAATGTCGGCAAATAATACAGGAAACTGCTTCTGATCCACAATATGAAGGACTGTAGCTATCAAAATGGATGGAATAGCGATAAAGACAGATGTTACGATAGTCCGGGCTTTTTCTTGCCTGAAAAGCGTATCCTGCGAAAACTGCTTTGTAAATCTCTGGATTAGACGGTCCATGTATACCTGAATTCGGGAAAAGATAACTACAATTTAAGAAGATTTTTCCTTAGGTATCCATGTTGGGTATGATAACTGTGAATTTTGAACCCTTTCCGACCTCAGAATATACTTTTATCCGGCCTTCCAGCTTTTCCAGCGTTTCTTTTACGATATACAAACCCAGGCCACTGCCGGTTTTGTGGTGGTTGGCCCGGTAAAACATCTGAAAAATATTAGGCAGGTAGTCACTGTGGATACCAACGCCATTATCTTCTACCTCTATGACCGCCTGACTGGCTTCCACTACTACGCTTACCCGCACAAAAGGAGGCTCCTGCTGCAGATTGGCATAGCGTAGCGCATTGGATACCAGGTTCTGTAGTATCACCCTGATTCTTTTGTGGTCAGAGCAAAAGGGGAAAGGCTGTTCAATACGGTTGATCTTTTGTACTGTTGCAGCAGACTGGTCATAATGCTGCCCCTGAAACACCTCCTCGACCAATTGGGTAAAGTCTACCGCTTCTTTCTGGATATTCAGGCGGGCATTTTTGGACAGGTCAATGATCTCCCGGATATAGGTATCAAGCTTGTGGATGCTCTTTTCCTGCAGGTCGAGGTAGTGCATCAGTGTCTCCCGCTGATCTTCCTGCCGCGAAATGTTGATCAGCCCCAGCACTGAAGCCAGAGGGGCCCGCAGGTCGTGTGATACGCTGTAGACAAATTGATCCAGCTCACTGTTCACTTTGCGCAGCGCAGCATTCTGTAGCAGCAGCTTTTCTTCTGCTTCTTTCTGTTGGGAAATATCCTGTGTGATGCCGTAAATGATTCCTGCTTCGTTGGATTTAAAGCGGGAGTACAGCATAAGGTGCAGTACCCTGCCATCCCTGTGAAGAAGCCGGTACTGGAACTGGTCCTGAAAATCAGGATCTTCCCGATTATTGATAGCATATTGTATCCTTTCCTGCAAAAGCAACTGGTCGTCGGGATGTAGCAGCTTCTGGACAAACTCATCCATACTCAGGCGCAGTTCCTCACGGTCAGCATAGCCGACTACCTCAAGTCCTTCTTTTCCAATGATGACCTCCTGCGTATCCAGGTGAAACTCCCAACTGCCTGCTTTAGCTATTTTCAGCGCCCTGGTCAGGTTTTTGGCAGTTTCACGGGCCCTTTCTTCTGTTTGCCTCAAATTTGTAATATCCCTGCCAAACACGGATACTTCACTGATTTCTTCCTGCTCCGCCTTCCGGATAGCGTTAAAAGTCAGATCAAAGTAAACCTTCTGCCCACCCACTATTGCGGATAACTGTTCGCAGAAGCCATGCCCATCAAAGGCACGTTCAAAACGGCTTTGCCAGAAATACCTGCTGTCCTCATCGGGATACAGGCTGAGCAGATGATCGCCGGTAGCAATGTTGCTACCGTTAAAGCTTTTAAAGTGCTTCTGAAAAGCTGTATTGACTACCTGTACCGTCCAGCTTCGGTCTACCGACATGATCATATCACTGGTGTTCTCTATGACTGACGATAGCTGACGGGTCCGGCGGGCTACTTCCGCCTCCAGTATCCTGTTGGTTTGCTTCTGCCGCTCATAAATCTCCCCAAGATCCTGTTTCAGCAAGGAAAGCGCACTGAAGGTATTGAAAAAGGGGTCAGACGGAGAGACGATGACATCCGCCTTTTCAAAGTTTTCGTCCCAACTGGTGCGGGCAATGACCTCCAGCAGCTGGTCAGCCTTCTGCTGATGGTCAACTGCCAGCCGCTGGTGCTGCTGCTCCAGTTGAAGGTACTGCTGTAGTAACTCCTCCCGGCTGGCGCTGTGGGGAGCGAATGTCTGCTGTTGGCTGTTTTCCTGGGGTGAGCCGTTTTCCTGGCAAAGCCGGAGGGCATGGGCTATGGTATCGGCCAGTATTACTTCTTTGCTGAAAGAGGGGTTTACCGCTGTGTAGATCTTAAAAACAGTAGTGCCCAGGCTGGAGAAGATGTAGTAGCTGTTTTTCCAGTGAGGACTGAGCGTATTATTAATTTCTTCGTATGCTTTGCGGGCAGACAATGAAAACGAGCGTATACAGGATAAGTCAAGAATATGGCAAAGTTTCTCTTCCTCTGAGGAATGGATTACCTCCTGCATGATTTTGAGTACATGCTGTGAGTCCTTTTTCTTTACATGGCCTTTCACCCAGTAGAGCGCAATGCGCTGGTTGATCAGGAAACCGGCAAATGCGTACTTATCTGCTACGTACAGCCATTCCTTTTTAAAAAGAATTTCTGCTGTTTCAGTCAGGGTTGAAACGATGGATTGCCTTACCAGGCTAAGGTCGGCTTCCAGTGATGCCTGATCATACTGATCGCTGACATACTGTGTAAGGTTGGAGATGCTGTCCTGTTTGCTGCTAGCCATATATTTTTGAACAGGTTGTGGCTGGGGAGTACGACTCTTTATATTTATCAAAAAGTCGCCGTAACTCAATACAAAATTAGATATTTTGGCGAGAATTACTTTCCAAATACACTTTTTTTGAGGTGTTTCTATTCATTGCGGCTTAGCGCCGCGGTAAGGGTAGCATGCCTGTTAATTTTTCCGGTAGGCGTCAGCACAAAAGAAGATAAGCTAATGATCTGCCGGGGCTTTTCATACGGGTGCAGCAGCTTTTCAAAGTTCTTCAGGAGTTCTTCCTGAATTTTTTTACTCAGGCTTTTTCCTTCTACCAGCAGGCCAACTTTATCTCCCAACCTGGCATCCGGTATGCCGGCAATCATAAAAGCCCTGCCGGGGCAAAGGGAGTCCATTACCGGCATAAGCTTTTGCTCCAGCATCTCAGCCTGAATCTTTACCCCACCGCTGTTAATGACATTATCTACCCTGCCCAGCCACAAAAAGCAGCGGGCATCATGCAATGCTACCCTGTCGTTTGTGCTTAGCCACTGGTGCTGGCTTACGGCCCCTTTTACCATCAGGCAGCCTCTTGCATCCTGCTGTATTTCTATGCCCGGCAGTGTATGATAATACTCCGAAGCCTTATCACCATTTAGCCGCCTTAATGCCACATGGGAGACTGTTTCTGTCATTCCGTAGGTACTGTATACCGGGCAGCTGAGCATTTGCCTGATTTTTGTCTCCAGCGCCGGGCTCACCACTCCTCCTCCAATGAGGATCGCCTTGGCCTGATTAAGCTGTTGTATTTTCCCGGCATCTGACTGTTCCAGTAGCGTTTGTATCTGCAATGGAACCATGGCCATAAAATCTACTGCGATGCTTACGGTTTCCAGGGGATTAGAGGCAGGGGACACTACCCACAGGTCCATGCCTGTTTCCATAGCCCGCACCAGCATCATCTTTCCCGCGATATAAGCGGCATTGAGGCAAAGGAGCGCAGTATCTCCGGCCGAGAGTCCCAGGGCTTCGGCTGTAGTACGTGCGCTGGCCAGCATCTGCTCCCGCTTGATTTCTATCGGTTTGGGGCTTCCGGTCGAACCGGACGTCTGTATCACAAAGGACTGATGCCCCTGCAGCCAGAGATGGCAGAAGTTCAGAGCCTCCTGGGCATACGTATTTAATTGGTGATAATCAGTTAACTGGGTTGCACTGTCCAGCCCTTTCAGCTCGGCAGTGCTGACGATTCGCTGTCCGATGTGGATACGAATGTCCCGCATTATATGACGAGCCAGTAAAGAAACGCAATGAAAATCAGCAGGCTCAGGATAAAATAGGTCTGTATTTTACCTTGCTGTACCGGCCTCACTATCCATCCGGTGAAGTTCACCAGCCAGGCAAGGAAGTGGACGATACCATCTACCAGGTAGCGGTCTACCCAGGCAATGAGGTGGGCAAGTACTACCTGGCTGGTACCCAGGAAATTGACCAGTGCATCAATCACCTGCCGGTCAAAACGATGCATAAAGGCAGATAGGTGAACAAATGGTATAATGACCAGGTATCTGTACAGGTCATCCAGGTACCAGTTATGGAAAGAGATGCCTCTCAGGCCAGTGGCCTTCTTTCCGAATGCCATGTAATTATTACTAAACCTGCCACCCGGCCGGTAAATCAGGTATGCTGTCAGCAGGCCGGTCAATGCCAGCCCCAGCGCCAGCCAGGAGGCTACGGTATGCCACTCCAACTTGAGTAAAGCTATCTGGTCATAATATTTGAAATCTCCCGGCGTAGCGAGGGAGGGAATATACAGCTTGCTGGTGAGCCAGCTCATATCGCCCTGCAGAGGGTTCAGCGAAAAGGCGAAACTGACCGAAAATGCAGCCAGTATGATCAGGGGTAATACCATCAATGCAGGAGACTCTTTCAGCTCATCAAAATCCTGTTGCAGCCTGCTGTGGCGTTGACTACCTCTGAAATTGCCCCAGAATACCAGCAACAACTGCCGCCCCATGTACACTGCCGTAAGCATGGTTGTCAGGAAAGCCAGTACCGGCACGGTCAGGTGAATACTTTGTGGATGATCGCTGATGGCATCCTGCCAGCCTAAGGTGCCGGCCAGGATCGCATCTTTGGAAAGAAAGCCGGAAAAAAGCGGAATACCCGCCAGCGATAGCGCTGCGATCAGGTAGGCAAAAAACGTAAAAG
This sequence comes from uncultured Porifericola sp., assembly GCA_964518125.1. GTDB lineage: Bacteria > Bacteroidota > Bacteroidia > Cytophagales > Cyclobacteriaceae > Catalinimonas. The sequence goes on along the minus strand of CAZFFW010000033.1, from coordinate 30,093 downwards.
GTAGCTTTTGCCTGAGGCCTCCCATGGTACGCATATCCTGTGGGTCAAAATGTGGCTCATGGTGAGACATCTGGTGCAGGGCATGGATCACCGAGCCTGCTCCCAGAAAAAGGCAGGCCTTAAAGGCTGCATGGGTAACCAGGTGGAAGATCGCAGCATCGTATGCGCCTACACCTATCCCCATGATCATATAGCCAAGCTGGGAAATGGTAGAAAAAGCCAGCACTTTTTTGATATCGTGCTGCGTCAGGGCGGCGACAGCTCCCATAAAAGCAGTGATGGCCCCGACAAATGCAATAACGGTCAGTACCTCTCCGTTGAGCAGCACAAATACCCTGGCCAGCAGGTAAACGCCTGCCGCTACCATGGTAGCAGCATGGATGAGGGCAGAGGCTGGAGTAGGCCCCTGCATGGCATCAGGGAGCCAGGTCTGTAGGGGGAACTGGGCTGACTTGCCTATTGAGCCGCAAAAAAGTCCCAGACCGGCAATGGTCAGCCAGTAGGCAGGAGCGGAATTTTCAAAGATTTGTCCGTTTACCCGAAAAGCACTAAGCCAGTAGCCTTCATTGGTGAGTACCGACTGCTGCATCAGCCTCTCCAGTACCTGCAGATCAAGCGTACCAAACTGTGACCATAAGATCATAATGCCTACCAAAAAACCAGCGTCTCCGATACGGTTCATGATAAAAGCCTTACTTCCGGCCTGAAGCGCAGCTGGGCGCTCGTTCCAGAAGCTGATCAACGCATAGGAGGAGACACCCACCAACTCCCAGAAAACAAAGATCATGAGCAGGTTATCCATCAGCACCACCCCGAGCATGGCAAAAGTAAACAGCCCTAAGTATGCGAAATAGCGGGTAAAGTGCTTATCGCCCCGCATATATTCTATGGAGTATAAATGTACCAGCGTAGAAACTGCCGTGACCACCAGCATGATCAGCGAGGCTACTTTGTCTACCAGCAGGCCCATTGTGAAAGGGTAGCGGAAACTGCCCGCCGTAATCTGAAACCAGACGGTACGGGCATGGATGGTTTCTCCGTTCCAGACCAGAGAAAAAATGATGGCTGCTGCTATGGCTGCTCCCAGGTGGATACCAGTACCCAGCCAGGCCCAGGTCTCACGGCCCCGCCCCAGGCTGATCAGCAGCAGAAAACTCAGCATGGGCAGCATCATCACGATCAGTGAAAGCGAACTGCCGGCGGTCAGAGGTAGTGTTTTGGATAATGATGCGTAGTCCAATGGCCATGGATTTGGCACAAAAGTAAAGGCTTGACAGCTAAATAAAAAGCTCGTCCGGAACCGAACGAGCTTTTTTGTACCAGTAAGTTAGACTGATATGAAGAAGTGTATTAATTTTCTGAGATTAGGAAATTTCGTTGAACGCACCCGCGAAGTACTCCATGTCCTGCATAGTACCTATGCTGACGCGGCACCACTCCTGGTTGCCGAAGCTCCAGCTTCTGACACCTACGCCGCGCTTCATCATTTCGGCACGGAAACGCTCGCTATCCAGGCGAACCGGGAAGAGCACAAAGTTAGTGTCGGAAGGCACGTATTCGTAGCCAGCGTCTTCCAGTGTCTTATACAGGAACTGCTTGGATTTTTCGTTCATTTCCCGGGCATACTTATGATATTCCACATCCTTGTAGGAAGCAATTGCTGCTGCCATGGAGGGAGAAGAGATGTTGCCATCACCATTGCTGAACTTTGACATTTCCGTAATTACATCCGGCTGTGCCAGGGTGTAGCCAATCCGAAGTCCGGCAAAAGCATGTAGTTTGGAGAACGTACGGGTCACAATCACATTGTAGCCTTCGGCCACCAGGTCAGCCATAGAGTACTTAACCGGGTCGGGCGTATAGTCTATATAAGCCTCGTCAATGAAGATCGGCTTTTTCTTGGATACTACTTTGCAGAACTCACGCAGTTCTTCAGGGTCTACCGAGGTACCGGTAGGGTTATTAGGATTACAGATATATACCAGGCTATGCTTGTCAGAAACAGCATCGGCCATTGCATTCAGATCATGCTTGTAATCTTTGGTCAGTGGTACGGTATCCCATTCTGCACCTACATTCTGGGCAGTTCGCACCAGCGACATATAAGTAGGCTCAGCTGAGAGTATACGACCGCCGTTTTGTCCGTAGACTACTGAGGCAGCAAGAAGAAGTTCTGTAGAGCCTGCTCCCAGCATTACCTGCATAGGGCGGGGGCCTCCCCAGCCTCTTTCGTCCATTTCTGTAAGACCGAAATCTTTGGCGATCATGGCAGCAAACTCACCTTTTTTCTCAAAGCCATAGCGGAAGCTGTCATCAATTTCTGTGATCAGGGCATCTTTTGCCTTCTTACAGGGGCCAAAAGGATTCTCGTTGGCCAGCAGACGGGCTTTCATTTCGGGGCGGGCCATAACCATACTGCCTACTTCCTCTTTGGGAAGGGCGTAGAGGCGGGCAGCTACTTCATTGGATGCATGGGCGAAATTTCCTTTAAAGGAAGTACCCAGGCTAAGACCTCCGGCTATCATAGCACCGGACTTCAACCAATTTCTTCTATTCATCTGTGTAGACATTTGTAATAATTTTGATATTTTGTTTTGCGAGCGAACCTAAATTTTACTGTTAAGTAAATTTAAGAAATAAATGATAAATAATCCGATAATAGGCATAATAACAAAATATTATTTTAAAATATCGGATAATATCCAAAAATATATACTGAAATTTACAGTTTATTCTCCAGGTTTGTATTGTACCTGTCCATCAGTGACCCGGGCATGGATATCCGCGATAGCCCTCCGCGCAGATTCAAAAGCGCCAGCCATCCAGGCGGTGTGGTAAGATGTATGCTCACCAGCCAGGTATACATTGCCATCAGGTTTGATCAGGTCCGGATAAAAACGCTCACGGGTGGTATCCGTGTACTCTGCCCATCCCCCCATACTGTAGGGGATCTTGTGCCATGCCAGGGAGAATGAATTCTCAAACTCATCCATATACTGGGGATGTATTTTGCTGCCTTCCTGCAAGGCAAGTTGCTCTCTTTCTTTCAGTGACAGGTTACCTGTATATACGGCCTTTTCGCTGAAGTTGTAGAATCCCTTGAGTACACCTTTCTTCGCCTGGTAGTCATAGTTAGGATACATGATCTGGGTGATGGTGGTGTTGGTGCGGGAAAGGCCGCCATAAATTCCTTCATCCTCTTCCCAGAAGCGGCGCTTGAACTGTAAGCCAATTTTTGCTGCTTTCTTGTATTCCACAAAATCACAGGCCCGCTGTATGTTGGATTTCAGGTTGTTCTTGACATTGGCCAGCACCGGCAGAGGAATGGTACAGATACAATAGTCACCCTTTACTTCCTGGGTCTTACCGTTGGCGTTGTACACCACGGTAACGCCTTCTTCCTCTTTACGAATCTCCTGCACTACTGCTCCATACTGTATATTGTCACTGACCTGCTCGGCCAGGGCGTAGGCCAGCTTGTCCATACCGCCCACTGGTTCAAAAAGGGTCATCTGCAGGTCGTGGGTATAGACGGGCAGGTTAGACATGGCAGGGTCTATAAAGCCGGAATTCACCAGGTCCATCAGTTCGTAGGCATCTGCTGCAATACCGGGCTGATCGCCGGCGCCGGGTGGTACTTTATAGCCTCTCCTGCTGCCGCCTTTGTACACCATGTCAGGGTTCAGGTCTCCCTCTACCCTTAGAAACTCAATCAGTTTTTCTTTGTCTTCGTTGGTCATGGGCAGGTCCAGGGCTGACTGATCCACCGCTTTGTTCAGCAGTTCGCAGATATAGCCCTGCATATCGTATTTTACTTCCCGCATCCGAATCGGCTTATTGGAAAGAGGGCCCTTGCCTTCAGAATAGAGGTAGGCATTTTCGTTGACGTTATTGAATATCTGTAAGGGCACGCCCATTTCGCGGCAGTAGTGCATGGTGATCTCATGGTGGTGAGGGATACGCGCAGCACCAGCGTTCAGGTACATTCCTTTGTCAAAATTACAGCGCTGCTTTTCCCCTCCCTCTTCGGTTTCTTCGGTTCCCCCACGGGCAGTCCAGATCCTGCCTCCCGGGCGGGTGCGTGCTTCCAGGATGCTACAGTCGTAGCCGAGTTTGTTCATTTCGTAGGCGGAAGTCATGCCTGCCAGTCCGGCACCCAGTATAATTACTTTGGTGCCATTGGCTTTTCCCTGTAATTTGAAAGGCTTATTAGGCGCTTTACGAATCATGCCGAGGCCGACCATAGCCGGGTAGCTGGAACCGGCCAGTACGGAGACGCGGTTCAGAAAGGTACGCCTGGTAATTGTAGATTTACGCATAGTGTTAGGCTAAGTGTGAATGAGTGAATAATTTTGGTGGTATTCCAACTGCTGACAAGGAGTAAAATATAATATTGATTTAGCTCAGAATGCAGGTTAAAAGTAGATCATAAAGACATAAATATCAAAATTTAATTTTGAATTAGTCATATGTAAAAATTAAAACTTTTGTTCTTTTACCTTTTAACAAAATCATGATTTCTCCTCTTTTTTTTGTGTATTTGTCAATTTAATTGCGTCAGATTGCAGCTGACTTTCGTCATATATTTTCTTTTCAATTATTTGTATGTGTGGTATTCACCTTGTCCTGGACAGTAAAAGCAGTTTTGAAAAAGATTCCCCGGAAATACTACAGCACATGCTCAGGGCATCAAAGCAGCGGGGACCTGACAGCCAGACTGTAGTGAGTAGCCGGTGGGATGAAGGACAACTGCACCTTGCTGCCAACCGCCTCAAAATCATAGACCTTCACCAGCGTGCCGATCAGCCCATGCGCTCCGCCGACGGCAGGTATATCCTATGTTTCAATGGCATGCTCTACAACTATTCTGAGCTACGCAACGAGTTGCTGGGAGAGGGAGTACAGTTTAGTACCCAGTCAGATACTGAAGTGCTGCTGCATATGCTGATCCAACGGGGCAGCGAAGCGCTGAACAGACTTAACGGGATGTTTGCGCTGTTCTTCTACGATACCAGGGCGGAAAAGCTCCTCATTGCCCGCGACCGCTTCGGTATGAAGCCACTCTACTATTTCCGTGATGATACACTTATGGTCAGTGCGTCTGAAACCAGGGCTATACTACAAAGTGGGCTGGTACAGAAAAAACTGCGTACCGCCGCCATCGCAGAGTATCTTACCTACCGCTATGTACTGCCGCCTTTTACTTTTTTTGAAAATATTTTACAGTTTCCGGCGGGACATTTTGCAGAAGTAAATCCGGGTGCAGGTTGGACTATAAAACCATTTACCCGGCAAATTCAAACTGAGGCGCTGCCGGAAGAAAGGGTGGTGGAAGATGTAGAAGAACTGCTGACCGATGCTGTACTGCGCCACCTGCAGGCGGATGTCAGCAGCGGCCTATTCCTGAGTGGCGGCGTAGATTCTACTTTGCTGCTGGCGCTGATCCAAGAGCAGGGAGCGCATCCTGTGCCTACTTTTTCGGTAGCCAACAGCCAGCAGGATGCTGCCTATGGAACGCAGGATTTTAAATATGCGGCCAAAGCCGCTGCTATGTACGGGATGAAGCATTACGAACTCCCGCTTTCTGCCGCGATGCTGCCGGAGTATGCGCCGGACTTTGTGGGCAGCCTTGACCAGCCGGTAGGCGACAGTGCAGCATTTCTGACCTACCTGCTCTCAGCTGAGGTAAAGAAGGTAGCCGGAATAGCCCTGAGCGGTGCCGGAGCGGACGAACTGTTCGGAGGGTATCACCGCCACCAGGCTTACCATTGGTACCTGAAAAACTATTCGCTGTTTCTGAAAACGGGAGGGCTGTTCAAAAATATGACCCGCTTACTGCCTGTTGGCTTCAGCCACCCATTGCGAAAGGAGTTTCGCCTGCTGCGCAAGCTGGGGCAGAGCCTGCATCAGAACCCTGCTACTACCTTTCAGCATTTTATTACGACAGATACCCTGGCTGACGCCCGGCACTTTGAAAAAGCGATCAGTGTACCCACGGCCGAGCCGGAAGAATTTGAAGAATACTGGCTCCGCTATGCGCTGGAACACGACCTGGGGCATTACCTCGCCCAGGACGTACTGATCCTGAGCGATACTATGAGCATGGCCCAAAGCCTGGAAATGAGGATGCCTTACCTGGACCTGGACCTGGCTGATTACGTGCAGCGACTCCCCGCTGCGATGCGGCTGAAGTACGGCAGAAAATGGATACTACGCCGGCTTCTGGACAAAAGAGGTGGCAAGCTCTTCACCCAACGCAGCAAGGAGGGCTTTGGCCTGCCGTTGGGTAGCTGGTGGAGGACGGAAGAAATGCATGAAATGAGAAGTACGCTGCAGGATCGGAATAATATCCTTTACCAACACATACCTTTTCAAAAAGTACAGAAAATGCTGCAATGGCATCAGCAAAAGCGGTATGATTATGGCCTCGATTTATGGAATTTATGGCAGTTGGCAGCCTGGCTCAGGCTGCATTTTGCCTAAAAATTTAATAGCTCATTTGTAGCGGTGGGCGAAACATTTATTTTTCAAAACTTGTTTTTGTGGTTCTCGACTTTCAGAATTATTCAGTGTATTTTGCCAACCTGTCTTCCTGTGGGTAGACCCTGATGGTTGCTTGCCAAGAGCTTTTATGCGTATACTCTATATTCATCAGTATTTCAGGACTCCGGAAGAAGGAGGGGGAATACGATCTTATTATCTTGCCAAAGGGATGGCCGATGCCGGTCATCATGTGGATCTGTTAACAGCCTATCAGGGTACGCGCTACAAAAAAAGCTTTGTGGACGGTATTCATGTCCATTACCTACCCGTATCCTACAACCAGCGTTTTGGTTTCCTGAAGCGTGCCAATGCTTTCCTGCGTTTTGTACTGCTGGTGATGTTCAAATCTGCCGACTTTGAAAAAATTGACCTTTGCTACGTCTCTTCCACACCACTGACTACGGGGATTGCAGCGCTGTACCTCCGCTGGAAGAGAAATATTCCCTATTACTTTGAAGTACGCGACCTATGGCCTGAGGCCCCCATACAGATGGGCGTCATCAGCAATCATTTTCTGAAAAAAAGTCTGTATGCCCTGGAGAAAAAAATCTACCGTAGTGCCCGCCGGGTGATCGCGCTTTCGCCGGGAGCCAGGGAACATATCCAAAAAATAGCGCCCGCCACACCGGTATCCCTGATCCCCAATATGGCTGACTGCCGTTTTTTTAACAGAACCGAAAAGAATGCGTACCACGAAGCCCAGTTTCAGGTGCATGATAAGTTTGTGATCACCTATTTTGGCGCGGTGGGTAAAGTTAACCGCCTGGAAAACCTGCTGGATGTGGCCGAAGCCTGCCAGCAGCAAAAGCTGCACGATGTGATTTTTATGGTAGTGGGCGAAGGCAGCGAACTGGAAAACATCCAAAAGCAGGCCACAGCCCGGAACCTTGGTAACATCCGCTTTCATCCCTTTCAGAATAAATACGGTTTGCTATCCATCCTCAACGTAACCGATGCCAGCTTTATCAGCTTTGCCGACCTGCCGGTACTGCGCCACTGCAGCCCCAATAAGCTCTTTGATGCGCTGGCAGCCGGCAAACTCTGTATTACAACTGTGGATGGCTGGATGAAAAATCTGCTGGAAGACCATCAATGTGGCTTTTATACCAACCCTTGCGAGCCGATAGCTTTTGCCGGACAGATTGCTCCTTTCGTCAATAATCGTCGGCTACTACAGGCTTATCAGGACAATGCCCGCAAACTGGCAGAGCAGGAGTTTAGCCGTAAAGAACAGGTGGGCAGGCTACTCAATCTTATGGAAGAAGGGCAGTACCAGCCAGCTAAGGCTTATACCTTGCCCGTGTAAATATCTCCTGCGCGTCGGGGATTTTCATGATTTCCGGCAGTGCAGCCCCGGTTTTTTCAGCATATGTCTCTACGATCTGCCAGCCCAACCAGCGGCCAATCCTGCCCGGAATACGCGCGTTGATTTCTACTACCGCCGGCCGTTCACCCATATATCTGGGTTTGATAATGTGGCTGGTTTCATAGAGCAACTCCTGGTTGATGAAGTGGGACCAAACGAGCTGGGCACTCTCTTCAGCGATCTGCAACTCTTCTGTTGTGTAAGCAGCCAGTATGGTATCCGGCAGACAGGGCATCATCTTGTCAGTGAAATAGTAGCTTTTACCGTAGTAAATCATCTCTGCCAGCAAAGTATTGTCCTGCTCATTGGTCATATTCCAGCGGTTGGAAAGCAGCAGCACACAGTTGGGCACGATGTACTCAGGACGGTAGCGGGCCAGGATGTAATCATACACCTGGGGACGGTAACGGGCCTCTTCTCCAATAAAATGCTCCAGGCTGATCACAATGATCTCATCGCTCACAAAAAGGTCCAGTCCGAAAGATCCCAGTGCTGAGAAAGCCGCGTAAATTTTGGGGGGGGTATAGTCGGGATAATCATGTTTGATGTAGCGAAAAGCCTGCTCAAACTCACGCTCCAGCCAGTCCAGTTCTCCAAAAGCAGCCTGCGTCTGCTGATACAGGGTATCAATATTCGGGTCATTGATGATCGTATAAATCTGGTTGACCAGTATGGAGTCGTTGGGGTACTGAGCCGCATTCATAAAGCGCTCGGCTACTTTGGGGTATCTATCCAGAAAAGCCCCGATTTCCTCTTTATTGTTGGCAGCAAACAGTTCCTGGTCGAGGCGTTGGATCTCGACATCCATTTCAATACCCGATACATCCGGTGCATCATCGCAGGAATTACTGCTACATGAAAACAAAAAGGCGCAAAAAAGACATATACTAAAGGTGTGAATGTATTTCATTCAACTATAATTTTAACGTTGCTGATGTCATGATAACGTCGGCAGCAAAACTATCATTTTTATGAAGAGAAAAAATACGATATTATTTGCCCTGTTACTTTTATTCATTTCTTCTCCCGCTTTTTCTCAGTTTGAACTGGGCCTCCAACTTTCGCCTTCCCTGTCATTCAACCGGATTGATGATGATGAAGCTACAGTTGGCCTTTCTACCAATGGCGCGGGTGCCCGTATACTCGCCGGTCTGATCGGTGACTTTTATATTCGGGAGAACTATTACTTCAGCACCGGTCTGTTCTTCGTGCCCAAGCGGGTAGGGTTGGAAGATGCCACCAACAATATTGAAGAAGCTTACCGACTGCATTACCTGCAGGTGCCTGCATCGCTGAAGCTCTACACCAATGAAGTAGCCCTGGACATGCGGATTTACTTTCAGGTAGGGCTTACGCTGGATGTAAAGATACTGGAAGATGAACTCAGCGATGAAGTCCGCTATATTCAGGACTTCAGGACCTTTGATTCTAATGTGCTGATAGGTTCCGGACTGGAATACCGAATCGGCTACAGCACTACGGTATACGGAGGCATCAGCTACCGCAGAGGGCTGGTCAATGTGGTAAAGAACCAGTATGAACCCAATGTGGGCGATATTATTATCAAAAATGACCTACTGAGCCTGGATTTGGGGGTTAAATTCTGAGTAATCCGTAGATCAGTCGGTTTAAAAACAGAATTTTTCTAACTTAGGTAGGCTAGTTTCAAACAACCCTGCCTACCATGCCAGTCAGGAGCAAAATATTATTTGTAATCCTTTTTTGCTGTAGTGCTACTGTAGTACAGGCCAGTCCGTACCTGCAGGATAGTACCTACTTTGATAATCTGCTGAAAAAAGCGAACAGCCTTCTGTACGATAATGTATATGATAGTGCAGAGTATTACTTCACCCTGGCGGAGAAGGAGGCGAGATCGGTAGAGAACTGGGGTGTGGTGGTCAAAAGTATGTATAACCTGGCCAGCATTCTTACGGACAAGGGGGAATTCGACCAGGCAGAAACCAAACTCCTGAAAGCGATCGGCGTAATAGAAGATCATTTTGAGGGGCCTACTTCTCTTCGGGCAGATGTATACTCCTACCTGGGCCATAACTACAGTCAGAAGTCCAATTTTCCTACTGCACTTACTTACATGAAAGAGGCGGTAGACATCTATCTCAGGACACTGGGAGAGCAGCATGTGTTCACTGCCAGGGCATATTCCAGTATGGGGGCGTTCTACAATAACCTGGAGGAATCCAACCAACTGGCAATAGCCTCATTTGAAAAAAGTATCCGCATCCTGAAAGCGATTGATATGCACGAGACATTGGAAATGTCGCGGGTATACAACGACCTGGCCAACACTTACCAGGATATGGAGCAGACCGATCAGTCGCTGCATTATCACCAAATGAGCCTGGCCATTAAACAAAAAGTGCTGGTAGAAACCCATTATGAAGTGTCAGTGAGCTATTTCAATCTGGCTAAGGTTTCTTTGTCAAAAGGAGATGTGGAGGCAGGTATTGACTATTATCTCAAAGCCCTTAAAATTGATATCCATAACTTCGGCCCTGACCATCGCTGGGTTGCGGAAGATTATTTTAACCTGGCTGAATGCTATAACCTCATCGGTAGCTATGACAAGGCTATTCGCTATGCACAGAAGGCCCTGGATATGCTCAAAGCTAATTATGGCAATGAAGACCTTAAAGTAGGCATGGCCATGAATGCGCTGGCCAATTCATACGTCAGTATTGAAGAATTTGAAAAGGCCCAAACACATTTTTTGGAGGCGCTGCAGGTTTACAAAAAAGTAGCGGCAGCCTTCCAGGCCTATGACGCAATCACTGGGCAGGCCCATGTGCTCAACAGCCTGGGTAAAGTCATGCTGGCAGAAGCCAAATACGATCAGGCGATTGACTACCACCAAAAGGCCCTCCTGATATTTACCAGCCTTAGAGATCAGCAAAAAACTGCGATCGCTGATACCCAAATGTACCTGGGTACGGCATATCTCAGGGACGGGGATGACGTAACTGCACAGCAGTACCTCAATAAGGCACTTCAGAACTATGAGCAGAGCGTCGGGATGGAGCACCCGGTGATCGCTGAAGTCAGTAACCTGATGGGCGACACCTATCTGCAAACCCAACAATATGAAAAGGCCCTTGAAGAATACCAAAAAGCCCTGGCCTGCTTTGCCCCCGGCTATGATGTCCGGACAATATCAGCACTTCCTGAAAAAAGCAGCCTGCAGCTAAACTCTACGCTGATCTCTGGTCTTGAAAATAAATCCAAAGCCCTGCGTGCCCGCTATGACCAGTCTCAAAACCCTGAAGACCTGCGCCTGGCCTTGTCCACCCTGGAGTTTGCCGCTGAACTGGTGGATAGTATGCGAGTAGTTTACGTACAGGAGGGCTCTACCCATAATTCGTTGCGGGATCACCTGGGAGTGTATGAAGAGGCCCTAGCGCTGGTAAAGCAATTATACGATATCCAGCCGGATAAGGCCCTGCTGGAGACTGCTTTCTACATGACAGAGCGCAGCAAATCCCTGCAGCTACTGGCTGCCCTCCGGGAAGGAAATGCCCGTAAATTTTCAGTGGTTCCTGATACTGTTTTGCAAAGAGAGAAGAAGCTGATGGTAAACCTGGCTTATTACGAAAGCCAGGCCCATAAAGCCGGAGCTTCACAGGAAAAATGGAGAGCACAGGCATTTGCGGTAAAGCAATCTTACGATTCTCTTCTCAAGGATATCGCCCGGCAATACCCGGATTACCATGCGCTCAAGCACCAGGCTGAAGTAGTAAGCATAACACAACTACAACAAAACCTGCTGTCCAGAGATGAAGTCCTGTTATCCTATTTTTATGGTGACAGCAGTATATTTCTGATGGCAGTATCCCCTGATGCTGCCCAGCTGCATCAAATACCCCTGGAGCCACAACTGAAAGAGCAGATGCTGGACCTGAGAGACGCCCTGGCTTATAAAAAACCGATCAGTGATTTCATGCAGCCTGCTGTACAGCTTTACCAAAAATTACTTGTGCCGCTGGCTTCCACTGCCAAAAGGCTGGTGATCATTCCTGATGGTATATTGTCTTACCTGCCTTTTGAGGTGCTACTGACTACCAAGGTTGATGAACCAGCTTCTTTCCGGGACTTACCTTACCTGACCAAAATGCATCAGATCAACTATCAGTACTCGGCTACGCTCATGCAGGAACAGATGCGCCGGGAAAGACCCGCAGAAAACATCAACTACCTGGCTTTTGCTCCGGATTTTAACCAGCCGCTTGATGTGCTGGCTTCTGCGGCGACCAATGGCCTGGCGCTGGAAGATACCGTACGGGGGCAGCTTTCTGAACTGAGAGGCACGCGGCGTGAGGTGCAGGAAATAAATCGCTGGATGTCCGGAGATTTTTTTGAGGGTGTACAGGCCAGTGAGGCTACCTTTAAAGAAATGTCGGGTAGCTACAAGGTGCTGCACCTGGCTACCCATGCTATTGTGGATGATCAGTACCCGATGAACTCGCGCCTGCTGTTTACACCCTCCGCCGATTCGCTGGAGGATGGCAACCTCTACGCCTGGGAACTTTACGGCCTGCAACTGGAAGCTGATATGGTGGTACTCTCCGCCTGCAATACCGGCTACGGTAAGATACAGCGGGGAGAGGGTGTCATGAGTCTGGGCAGGGCCTTTGCCTATGCTGGCTGCCCCAGCGTGGTGATGAGCCTGTGGCCGGCGCAGGATCAGGCCACTGCCGACCTGATGGGCTATTTTTATGAAGCAATAGCCGGAGGCATGGAAAAAGATGCAGCCATGCAGGACGCGCGCCGCAGGTACCTGGATACCGCAGATGATCTGTTGAGCCACCCCTTCTACTGGGCTGGCTTCGTGGTGCAGGGAGAGCGCAGGGCGCTGGAATCCTCCTTCTCCTTCGGCGGCCTGCTTCCGTATTCAGCCGTGGCCTTACTGCTGATCCCGATACTCTTATTCAGAAGAAAAAAAATATTCGGCAGAGGGTAACCTTCTGTACGTCTACGCAACCAAGCATTGAAGTGAACCAAAAATTGTCAACCGATCAGCTGCTGGAGGGAGTCCGGCAGCGAAACCGTCATGTATTAAGGCAAATCTACGAGGAATACTTTCCGATGATTAACAGGCTTATACTGAACAACCGAGGCTCTGAGGAAGACGCCCAGGATATTTTTCAGGACGCGCTTAGTATGATGTACGAAAAGCTGCAACAGGACCAGCTACAGTTCAATTGTGCCTTTAAAACCTATCTCTACGCCGTCTGCCGCAATATGTGGCTGATGGTACTCAGGAAGAAAAAAGCCGACGGGCCCATGCTCAGAGATACTGAAGTAGGCGACGACCTGGGGGAGACGCTGGTCCGTGACATCACTGATGCCCGCCGGAAGCAGGTTTTTAAAGCACATCTGGAGCGTATGGGAGAAGACTGCCAGCAGGTACTGAAGTACTTCTTTGCCGGGAAACCACTAAAACAGATTGCCAAACTGATGGGCTTTACTGAGGCCTATGCTAAAAAAAGAAAGTTTGTCTGTCAGCAACGCCTTATCGCGGCCATAGAACAGGACTCGCTATTTCAGGAATTAACGGAATACTAATATGAACCAGCAGGATATGGAAATGATTGAGCGCTATTTAAATGATGAACTCACCGCTGAGGAAAAGCTGCAGACTGAGCAGCGGATGTCCGTTGATCCGGAATTTAAAAGAAGGCTGGAAGTTTTTCGGGAATACCAGCAGATGCATAGCGCAGAGCAGGTAAGCTTCCGCGAACTATTGCAGGAGGTGGAGCGGGAATACCTCCAAAGTAAAAAGCCACGAAAAAAATACTGGCTGATCGCCGCATCAGTGAGCACTATCTGTCTGCTGGCGGCAGTTTATTTCCTTTTCCTGAATCCTTCCCCGCAACCGGAAGCGCTTTATGCCCAGTATTTCAGCCCACCCGCGGATAATCTGACGGTAAGGGGAGACCAGGGCCGACAGCTCCTGAACGAGGCAATGGCTTTGTACAATGACCAGCAGTTTGCCGAGGCCTTGCAGCGCTTTGAAAGCTGGCAAGGGCAGCATCCCGATAGTATTCCCGTGATATTTTACAGTGCCATGAGCCATATGGCCCTGGGAGACATGCAACCAGCCATCGTGCAACTGGAGCAGATCGGCCAGAGCATGGAATCCGGTCCTTATAAGGTGGCAGCCCGCTGGTATCTGGCATTAGCCTACCTGAAAAACGAAAAAACGGGAGAATCCAGAAAAATACTGCTGGACCTGGCCGAAGGCAGCAGTTCTTATGCTGCCAAAGCGCAGCAGCTTCTGGGTGAATTGTAAGAAAAGTAATAAATAATCTGCGATAAGGGTAACCTTCCGTTTTCGCCCGCAACTAAGTAAAAAAGGGTGAAACCTTTTCTGAGAGATTGAATGATACACAAAATATACCGCTATGAGACTTATACAATTTACCTTACTTCTGCTTTTTATCTGTTTTCTGGCACCGCCCGCATCTGCCAAATGGCCGGGAGACGGTTTGGACTTTACCCTCTTTCCTGCGGTCGGTAGCGATCGTTTTGCTACTTATTACCCCACCAGTCTCTACCTGGAGCCGGGAATTGGCGCTGGTGTCTGGTACCAGTCGGACCAGCTGAACATGGAAGGTCAGCAGCTGCCACTGACGGCTTTTCTGGAGGTAAGCAAAGATCTGAGTCCACTTTCTTATGGGGTCAGCTACAATACATACAGTTCTTACCGGCAGAGAGAGTTTACGCTTAACCCGGAGTATGCCACTGTTTACGCACGTTATTCTGTTAGCCGGCTGTTTAAATTCATTCCTCCCGCCCTGGATGTATTTGCCATGGCCGGCATCACAGGCTGGCGTGCAGAACTACGCGACGAGCGGGATCCCCAGTTTCAGTCTGCAGAGCCGGTACAGTTTGATGCCGGTATGGGCTGGATGGCCGGAGCAGGAGCGCGTTATTATTATCAGAATTTTGGAATAGGCGCCCAGTGGAATTACTTCAACGCACAGGGTAGCTATATTATAGCCGACGGAGAAGAAGGTGTAAGTGTAGAAGTCGGCTCGGCCCAGGTACAACTTACGCTCAGCTACCGCTTTCGCCTGGGCGACCCCATCAAATGTCCCACTTTTCGTTAATTTTTGAAATCATGAATAAGCTAACATCAACTACCGTCTTACTTTTAGTTGTTTGTACCGCCTCCCTGTTTTTAAGCTGTGTCCGCGAGGAAAATGACTTTGACCGGCAGATCAATGCTGCGGCGATCAACGATTATCTGGATACAATACCCACTTTTGCCGAGCCTGCCCCGGCTTCCCTCGTTGAAGGGGAAATCTCTTATGCCGAGGACCAGACCGCCAGCGGGCTGGATGTGCTCTGTGAGAAACAGACTTTTGACCAGACTTTTGTGCTGCAAAACCTTACCTTAAATGCTTTTAACAATACTACTGCCACCAACACCGCCGGGCTTTATCCGGGCGCCATCATTCAGCTCAAAGATCTGCAGGACATTGGCGACATCAACCCAATCGGTAATTTTGAGCGGCAGCCTATGCAGATCAACAGCACACTGGGCGATTTCAGGGTAGTGGAGGACCCCTCCAGCCGGGGTGATGTGGACAAGATGATCAAAGAGATAGAGCAGCAGGGCGAAAGCTTCGCGGCCAACATCAGTTACGAAGTAGTAGAAGCTTATTCGCTCGAGCAGGCGATGTATTCCCTGGGCATAGATGCCCGCTACCTGGGCAATTCGGTTAGTGCTGACCTTAGTATTGAAACGGAGGTGGAAAAGAAAAGCGTTTTCATCAAGTTTTTTCAGGTATACCATACAGTTTCCATCACCCGGCCTACCAAAGCCGCCGATTTCTTTGGCAACTCAGTCACCAGGGAAGATCTGCAGTCAGTGACCGGCGCTGACCGTCCGCTGGGTTACATTGAAGAAGTAGCTTACGGCAGGGTGCTGGTGGGCAATTTCACTTACTCCGGTACAGAAATTAAAACCTCAGCTGACCTGAAAGTACGCGTACAGAAAGGCCTGGGCAGCGGAGGTGTAGACTTCAGCGCTGATGACCGCCGGGTGATGCGAAATACCACTTTTAAGGTGGCCATCCTGGGTGGCGACTCACAGGAAGCCGCGCAGGTATCAGGCTCGGGTGCAGAAGCCCTGGAAGAAGCCTATGATTTTCTGGCCAAAGGAGGCGAAGACCGCTCACTAGGCGTACCCGTGCAATACAAGATTCGCTATCTGGCTAACAACCAGCTCTTTGCGCTGGGCGGAGCCGCCGGCTTCCAGGCACCCCGCTGCGATGTGCTGAACAATCATGTGACCATTACCAACATCAGCCTCACCAAATTTCCACCCAATAATCCGGACGGAAAGAAGTGGGACTGGGGTGCCGTTGCGAATAAGAATAAGGAAGCCGATGTATACCCAGCGATTTCCCGCCTGGTGGGTAATACTTACCAGCAGGAAGCTAATTGGGAAGACAAGACAGCCTATCAACTGACCAGCAGTGACCTGCCTAAAGGTTATTCTGTGAGTTACCCGGTAGGAAAATCCCGGCTGAGAAATGATTTTGCAGTACAGTTTTACGATAACGACAAAGGAGAACCATTTGTCGAGGATATTCAATGGATGGGCACAATCTACTTTAATTTTACCAGCTATCTGCGAACAGCGGCTAATCCCCAACCATCCAATCCTTACCCGGCTTCCATTACCATTGAAAGGGGCGGCTACAGTGCGGTACTTAACCTGACATGGGAAGCTAGAGGCGACTAAACAGGTGTATGTATCATATAAAAGGCATGCTTTCTCCGGGAGGCATGTCTTTTTTTTGGGTAACAGGGTAACCTCAGTCACCTCGGTGCAACTAAAGGTAAAGTATTCATTCACAATTACTTACTCTAATTTTTTAGCTATGAAAACCTTATCTGCACTGATCATTGCCTTGCTCCTGCTGAGCGCCTGTGAGAATGAAGAGGTCACCCCCGTCAATCAGCTTGAGGGATGGGAGGGGGAGTATTTTACAGTAGCTGACGAAATAGAGACCATCCTGAGCCCGCTACGCATTAGCCCGGACGGGGAACTATTTATTGCCAATGCAAAAGTCCCCTATACTTTTGACGAGGCGAGCCAGACGCTCACGGTCAGCGAACCCACTACTGCTTTTTCTGCCATGCAGATCATCCTGGAAGAACATGGCGATAATAAATTATTCAGCGGTAAAATCACTACCAACAGCGAGGGCGACTTGCCGGTGGTAGGCAGTATGATTCCTCATGCCGTATGGTTTGGGGAGTATCAGACCGAAACACAGTGGTGGGGTGGCTTCTTTTCACCGCTCGTCATCAGTAAGGACGGCAGCGTCACTGTAGCCGGGGATACGGTAACTTTGG
The DNA here is from genome assembly GCA_964518125.1 of uncultured Porifericola sp. Classification (GTDB taxonomy): domain Bacteria; phylum Bacteroidota; class Bacteroidia; order Cytophagales; family Cyclobacteriaceae; genus Catalinimonas. The sequence goes on along the minus strand of CAZFFW010000033.1, from coordinate 12,800 downwards.
ACTTTGACCAGGAGAACAGGCGCCTCTCATTTGACTGGACAGACATCAAAACCACTACTGCCAAAGCTGCTTTTACCATAGATGATGATCTGCCCGCCGAAGGCTTTGTCGGTGCCATCAATCCCCGCCGACAGGATGGGCCGGTAAATTTTAGGGGCTTTGTCTTTACTACTCAGTAAAGGCTCAGGCAGTTTATTTGCTCCTGCCCTCAAACATTTCTGCGCTGCTACGATTGATGAAAAACAGTATAAGTTTTGTTTACAGACTTTTAATTTTTTCAGCTATGTCAAAAAACCGCTGATTTTTTTCAGCCCTGGCTACCCTGGGAGGAGCTATGGGCAAAGGATTGATTTCCGGATTCACAGGAACACTAGCCATTACAGCCGCACAGATGATTGAGATGCAGATCACCAAAAGAGAAGGGAGAAACAGCCCGGTGATTGTAGCCGGTAAGGCTTTGGGTGTGGAGCCTAGAGGCAAAGCTGAGGTGGAGAAACAAAAGACTGCTTCTCAAGAAAGCAACGTGCCTGATAAGCTGGAGCAGAAGGTACAAACCAATACAGCCCAGTTCAGCCAGATCATGCATTTTAGCTATGGTACTGCCTGGGGCATGGCACGCGGTTTTCTGGATTTGCTGGGCATCAGAGGTTTGTGGGGCTGTGGGTTGCACTTTCTCGGCATATGGGTTACAGCACTGGTCATGCTGCCCTCGGCAGGAGCATCCAAACCTGCTACCAAATGGCCACCTTCGCAGATATTGATGGATGTTATCTTTCATGCCGTTTATGCTTCAGCTGCAGGAGGCATGTTCGATGCCATGGTGAAAGCTGAGAAGAGGGGCAAAAAATGCTGGTGGAAGCGCAGGCTAAGGAGGAGGTGGTAAGCAATACTAGCATTGTGTTACAGGTTGAGAGTTCAACATAATCATTAACTTTCAACCTGTAACCTTTAACTATTTTCCCGCCTCCGGCATCCTTTTCAGGTGCATATCGGCAAAGTCCAGGTACTGCTCCCAGTCATATGCTTTCAGATCGTGCCCTTCGGTACGAATGTGGTAGCCCACGGTATTCATCACCGGCCGATTGACCACCGGCATCTCTTCAACTGGTAAGCCTTTTTCACCGAATAACTGGTACACTTCACCAGCAAGTTTTGCGCTCAGAAACTCACCCCTGGGATCGGCCCAGAGGTCGTCGGCGGCACTGGCTACATAGACCGGGCGCGGGGCCATCAGGCTGATGAGCATGTGCTGATCAACCGGCAAATCCGACTCCTTGTCATTGTACTGATTAAAATTTTCGTTGAACCAGTGGGGAAAAGCTGTATTGATACGGGCTACCGTTTCGCCGAAGCGTCGGCGAGAGAGGGCTGCACCTCCGCAACCGGAGTCGTTGGAGAGGGTGATGGCAAAGCGTTCGTCGGTGGCTCCAGCCCACAGGGCAGCTTTACCCAGGCGGGAGTGGCCGATCACGGCTACCTGGCGGGCGTCAATGTCGTTATCGGTTTCCAGGTAATCCAGCGCGCGGGAGAGGCCCCAGGCCCAGGCGGCGACGCTGCCCCACTCATCATCGGTAGGCTTTTTCTGACCGGAATCGTAAAAGAGCGGATGGACGCCATTCTGGAAACCATCATCATAGTCGGGGTCAATGTCGCCGTAGTATATATTGATGAGTGCGTAACCTCGGTCAATGATGCGCTCCACCGGCCAGCGGCTTACCCGCACGCCCCGGGATTGTTCATCCGCCTGGTTGCCTTCAATCTCAAAGCCTTCATTGTTGTTAACCCAGCTATCACTGATGCTGATGCGCGGATCAGGATGAATGGTATGGTTACCGTAGAAGTTGAGGCCCAGGAAAGCTGGTACCGGCTGCACTGCTTCATTGGGAATAAACATCAGCAGGCTCATGTCGTGGGAGCCTATATCGTTGCTGAAAGTGACTTTTACTTCTCTTAATGTAGCGGCACCATCCAGGGCATCAGGGTAGTTAGCCGTTACTTCAAAATCCACCTCAACCTCTCCTTCCGGTACTTTACCGTAGACATGCTCAGCAAAAAGTGATAAGATCTCCGGGCGACGCACTTCCCGCCAGGTCTGGGCGTCTTTTACTTTTCTGCCATCGCTGAGCGTCAGCGGATCAGGCAGGGTATAGTCAGGCACTTTGGCCTCGTCATAATTGTACTGGTCGTGGCTTGACTGGGCGAAGGAAGTAGTACTGGCCATGAGGAAAAGGATGATAAAGGTTGTTGTGTAGTTGAACATGATAGTAGTATTAAAAAATGAAGTAGCGCTTAAGATAATAAAATAAGATAGCGATTCAGGTTATTGTGTTTGGTTTTCTTCTATAGTTCATACAGCTTCTTCATTCCTGCTTAGGTACACCTTCTACGCGCTGCTTAATGGCTACCGTCAAGCGCAACCTGGATATTTTTCCGCTACCAGCTCTTTTCCTCTGCCGGGTAATGGTGGAACGCTATGCACCATCATGCAGATTTCAGCCCGGCAAAAGGAAAAACCCAGCTTTCTGATGACGACGATTGCAAAAGTACCGTGAAGGCCTGACTCAACTGCTCCTGTACAGAAGCCAGGCCTGTGAAAACCTTACTGCCCCATCATGACCGGCGAGCGATAGAGCTTCTGATGCAGTTTTTTCAGCTTAGCCGGATCAAATTTGAGCACTTTACGGTCATAGGTCATCAGCCCGTTGACTTCTATTTCAACATCGGTAGTCTGGGTGTAGATGGCTGCCGATAGCCCGAGAGGAATCAGGGGGATCAGGTCGTCCATAAGTTTTTCGTAACGGCCCATAAGTTCTTCCTCGTTCTTAAAACTCTGGTAGCCCCAGTTGTCCTTTTCCTGCCAGCTATGGCCTTCCAGTGGAAGACCCAGGCCGCCAAACTCTCCCAGGACGATGATCCTGTCACGGCCAAAAAGCTTGGGGTCCGGCATCGCCGGATCGGGATAGTTGTGCAGGTCCATGATATGTCCGACAGGAAAGAAATTGCCGCCACTGGCCGAATTGACCAGACGGCCGGGATCATGCTCCATGGTCCAGTGAGTTATCTCTTCCGTTTTGAACTGCCCCCAGGCCTCATTGAAGGGTACCCACACTACGATGGAAGGAAAATTATAAAAATCGTCCATGATCTCCTGCCATTCGGTCCTGAAGATTGCCTCTGATTCGGCACTACGGTCTTTTTCGCTGCCAATTCCAACGACACCAGGGCGGGGGTTCCAGCGATTGCCCATATCACCGCTGGGCATGTCCTGCCATACGAGCATTCCCATCTGGTCACAGTGATAGTACCAGCGAGCCGGCTCCACCTTCACGTGCTTGCGGATCATATTGAACCCCATTTCCCGGGTCTTTTCAATGTCAAATTTCAGGGCCTCATCAGTAGGTGCGGTGTACAGCCCGTCGGGCCACCAGCCCTGGTCCAGCGGACCGTACTGAAATACAAATTCATTGTTGAACATCATGCGCTGTATGCCGTTTTCATCAGGCTCCATGCTGATCTTGCGCATCGCGCTGTAGGTTTCTACGGCATCCACCACTCTGCCATTATGCAGTAGGGCTACTTCTATATCGTAGAGATGAGGATTGCCGGGTTCCCAAAGCGTAGGATTGTCAATGGTCAGCACAGCTTCTTCACTGGCGCCTACGGTTTGTTCGGCCAGGGTGTTTTCTCCATCCATCACCCTTACCCTCAACTGATCTCCACTTTGGGCATTGGCAACTTCAGCACTTACATGAAAAGCATTATTGTCCAGGTCAGGGGTATTTTTGGTAGACTGTATATAGCTATCAGGAACTGCTTCCAGCCAAACGGTCTGCCAGATACCTGTGACAGGTGTATACCAGATAGCATGAGGGTCTTTGACCTGCTTGCCCCGGGGCTGAGGCCCGTCATTGGTAGGGTCCCATACTCTTAACACCAGTTCCTGCTCTCCTCTACCCTGCAGGGCTTCGCTGATATCAAAGGCAAAAGGATCATAGCCCCCACGATGGGTACCTACCGACTGCCCGTTGACAAAAACTTCTGCTTCCCAGTCCACCGCTCCGAAGTGCAGCAGCACGTTTTGCCGGCGCATATTGCGGGGCAGCTCAAAGCTGGTCTGATACCAAAGTTCGTTATCGGCCCCTACCCTTTTGCCTACTCCGGAAAGTGCAGACTCCACAGCAAAGGGGACCAGGATTTTTCCGTCAAAATCCTCAGGCAGGCCCGATCCTTTTGGCAGGATAGCGTAGTCCCAAAGACCGTTAATGTTCAGCCAGTTATCGCGGACCATCTGCGGACGCGGGTACTCCGGGAGAGGCTTCTCAGGCGCTACTTCATTTGCCCAGGAAGTCGTGATTTTACTATTGGCGATTTGCCATGTATCGTCTTGCCCGAGCAAGGGCAGCGCCATGACAGTAAACACTAAAAGGGTGAGAATTGATGCTTTGGTCATCTTGTAGATTGTCAGTGTAGTTCAGGTTGTTATCTTGTAAAAAAAGGGCAGTACAGAAGCCCGCCAAAATTTACACTTCTTTGGGCAAAAATTCACAATTTCCTGTGATTTCTGCCGAAAAACAGGCTTTCCTGTCTGGATAAGTTGGACTGTCCGTAAAACAATAGCAGGCCTGTGGCTTAAGTATGCCTGCAAGACGCTTCCCCAGTTCACTGAATCCTGCCGCTTAATTCCCTGGTCATAGTAAAGCTTACAGACTGAAGCTGCCGGAAAGGGATAAGGAATCTCCCATTTCCTGCTGCAGTTCCAGCAGTTCCCGGTACATCTCCTTTACCTTGTCTGCATAAGCAGGCTCAGCGGCCAGGTCATGCATCTCCTCCGGATCTTTGTTCAGATCGTAGAGTAAAACCTTATCAATACGGGGATAAACGATAAGCTTGAACCCATCTTTCCTGATCATCCGCTGGTAATCTATGTAAGCACCATAGATTTCGTCATAGTGGCTCTCTGCCCTCTCACCATTGATGATGTCCATGAAGCTGTGGAAGTCTACATAAGAGGGCTTCTCTATGCCGGCCAGTTCCAGGCTGGTAGCCATCACATCCTGCAGGTACACCTCCTGGTCAAACTTTTTGCCAGTGGGAATGCCCGGCCCCATGACCATCATGGGAACCCGTATGCTGTGGTCGTACATGTTCTGCTTGCCGATCAGCCCGTGCTGCCCTACTGCCAGCCCATGATCTGCCGTAAAGAAGATGTAGGTGTTCTCCATCTTGCCTGATTCTTCCAGCGCATCCAGTATCTGCCCTATCTGTGCATCCAGGTGGCTGATGATGGCATAATATTCCTGCCGGTGCTTCTTTACCGCATAGGGGGTACGGGGAAAAGGGGCTAGTGCTTCGTCGCGCAGTCCTACACCATTGCCGATGCTGTCTTTCCAGGGATACTCCGGCATAAAGCTCTCCGGCAGGGATATGTCTTTTATAGAATACATATCCACGTACTCCTGAGGGGCCTGCCGGGGGTCGTGTGGAGCGTTAAACGCCAGGTACATAAAAAATGGTAACTCCTGACTGCTGGCGTCTTCTATGAACAGGAGTGCATCATCTTTTAACACTTCGCTCCAATGTTTACCACCTTCCCAGAATCCGCCAAAGGTAGTATCGGTGGGCGACCAGCTGCGATCATTTTCAAATAAGGGACGGTTATAACCCGGCGGCATGGCAGCAGCAATATCTCCTCCTGTCCTGATGGCCTCTGCTACCTGCCGGCCGCCTCCACCCCTACCCCAGTTATCCGGTGGCATCCCCGGACGCTCGTGCCTGACCGTGTCAAAGACCACATCCGCGGGTGCCTGCACATGCCACTTGCCTGACATATAGGTCCGGTAGCCCTGTCGCTGCATCAGCCTGCCCCAGATCTGTGCCAGGGCAGTACTGTCCTGCGCTCTCCACAGGCTGTCCTGCTGCTTTGCCCGCCAGATAGCCTGACCGGAGATCATCATGGAGCGGGAAGCGATACAGACCGCTCCATTCCACCCACCCATATTGAATGCGTGGGTAAAGGTACTGCCGCCTCTGAACAGCCGGTTCAGGTTGGGTGTATGAATCTCTGTATTGTTCAACGCTTCTATGCTCTCGTAGGTCTGGTCGTCGGTAAAGAGCAGCACGATATTAGGCTTCTCTGCCTCACTGCTAGACTGCAGGTTGTCGGACTGGGACGTGCAGGATGCGGTGGCGTATGCCAACAGCAGTAAAAAAAAGCAGGGATGCATTTTCAAGAAAAATTCTGGTATCATGGCGATAGGGTTGTGTATCAGCAGACTTTACTTATTCTAGTTTTTGGCCTTTCACTGTATGCATAAAAATGTCAGCAGAAGCTGGCAAACGAACATCTGGTCGTTAGCCTCAGCCAGTAGGCAGCACTTAAATTAAGCAAATATTTTGAAAATGGTAGTGCTGTGTTATTTGCGGCCTAGGCTTGAGGTAGGCTGATAGTCCGGTTGATGCCGATTTCTTCCTTGAAAAAGCGGTCATGGGATACGACTAGTAACGTACCCCGGTACGATTGCATGGTCTGCGACAGGATTTCAATATTTTTCAGGTCCAGGTTATTGGTGGGTTCGTCCAGTATGATGAGGTCGGGAGTCTGGTCAAAAACCATTATGGAGCAAAGTGCCAGCCTGAGCAGCTCTCCTCCGCTCAACTGAGCACAGGGCTTATCCCAAAAGTCGGCATCAAAGAGAAAGCGGTTGAGCCTTACCTTCAGCTCATGCTCCAGCAACTGGTGCTGGTTGAAGGCCTGAATTTGTTCATATACTGTTTTCTGCCGGTCTATCAGCGAATAGTCCTGGTCTACCTGCACACTTTTGAAGTCAGCGCTGTAGCGATGCCCTTCGCTGAGCGGCAGTTCGCCGGAGAGCAGCCGCAGCAGTGTGGATTTACCACTTCCGTTATTCCCTTCAATGGACAGTCGGTCACCCGAAAAAATCTCCAGGCTGATCGGCTCACGAAAGACCCTGCGTCCGTCATAGCTGGCGTTGGCCTTCTCCAGCCTGAGCAGGCATTTACCTTCATGCAACTGGCTCTCACCCATGTCCAGGCTCAGCAGCTTATCTTTTTGCTGCTGCTGCCTGAGCGCCTGCAGGCTCTGCTGGTCCTGCTGCTGCCCTGCCGCTATTTTCTTCCTGAGCTTGCTGGCTGACTGTTCGCTCTTTTCCCGGAGGGCATTCTTCTGTATCTTGTCAGTGCCTCTTTTCTGGTGTTTCTGCTGGCCTTTTACCTGCTGACGCTGCCGTGCCTGCAGCAGCGCCTGGTTCTTCTTTTTTTCCTGGGCGAGGGTATTTTCAGCATGTTGTATCTTGTGGCGCAGGGCAGCGTTCTCTTCTTCCTTCCGCTCCAGATAGAAGGAATAGTTTCCTCCGTAAACTTTTGATCCAAGAGGACTGATCTCCACGATCTGCCCACAAAGTTCCAGCAGTTCACGGTCGTGGCTTACCATGAGCAGCGTCTGCCGGTGGTCCTGTATCCACTGATAGAGCGCTGTTCTTCCATGCCGGTCCAGGTGGTTGCTGGGCTCGTCCAGCAGAATAAGATCGGCAGGGAAAATGGCAGTTTTGGCCAGGAAAGCCCGGGTTTTTTCACCACCACTCAGCGTGGCAAAAATATCGTCGGGCGCAATATGGTCAATCTTCCACTGGGCAAAGGCCAGTTGTATGCGATTTTCAATCTCCCAGTCGTCCTGCAGGTCATTGAAATATTCCTCTTCTGTACGGCCTGCCAGGATATGGTGCAGGGCATCCAGTTTTTTGCCAAAACCCAGTGCTTCTTTTACCGGCATAGCATCATACTGTCCAAAATGCTGCGGGACGATATCCATCTTCAGTTCTACGGTATGCAGAATCTCCCCGCTGATCGGCTCAAGCTGGTGGAAGATACTGTGCAGCAGGGTAGATTTCCCTGAGCCGTTTTCACCCACCAGGGCTGTTTTATCGCCTTTGTTCAGCGTAAAACTCACCTGATCAAAGAGCATACGTCCATCATTTAGCTCGTGTCGTACGTTGTGCAGTGAAATCATATTTGATCGCAGATGGTCTAAGTCAGTGGTACTTCACCGATAGGTCTGTGCTTTTTACTTTCTTTCAATAACCTACGGAACAGTGCATTTGAGGTTGACGGCTTTGAACTGAAATTATCTTTTCGGCACCAAAGCGCTTGGCCAAGGGCTTTGGTCAACGTAAATTTAACGCATGAGCACAGTTTCTCCGATACAGATAAGGCCCTGTACGGCAGCCGATCTGGACAGTATGCGGCATATTGGTATCCGCAGCTTTTGCTACGGCCTGGGCTACGACAGTATTAACTCTTTTCTTGAAAGAGCCAAGTTAAATAAAGGGTTTTATTTTATGGTTATGCCCTACAAAACTGATAGATAATAAGCCTGTCACCTTCGAGAAGCTTTTTCCATATCCAGCTTTTCACACTTTGGTTTTTGCACCAAGTTAAATCACCTATCAATGAAAAATTATTGCTTTGTATATTTCAGAATACATGATTCTTTAAAACGGAGGTTTTTAGGAAAGACTAGGCAAACAAGCATAAGATCCTTCGCACATTTACAGTAGAAGCTTAACCAACAAACCTAATAGTATTCGTACACTTTCTTCTCTACGAGGTTATACCCCCAATAGGGATCATAGCGACGACTTTCTGTGAGTTGTCCCAGGTTGTTGTAGAAATATTCTTCGTAAACACCATCAATTGTAAAATCATCATAAACATCATTTGAGCCATTTAACCAATATTTCTTCATTAACTTCCCATCATGATATTGAAAGCCAAAAGCATAAATTATTGAAGATTCTCTCGTATCTGCCTTGTAAGCAAAATAAACCTCTCGCATTAACTGACCATCTTTATAAATATACATCTCATAAGTATGGTCTCTTTCTTCCCGATTATTCGTACAGTTATACTTGATCTGTACTGTATCACCTAAATTGGAATATTCAAAACAACTGATTCTGCTTCCATCATCCTTAGCCGATTCTTTTCTTGAAAGCCTTCCTCTATCATCATACTCAAAAGTAGTGTATCCCTTGGTCCGAAAGGTATTATGATCTGGATTGACGATATATTGGCTTTGCCTAACTAGCCTGGCAAAGGCATCATAAGATTTATCAAAATATAAGTATTTTAAATCCGGATACATAAAGTATTCCTCTTTCACCAATAAAGTGTCTTCATCATAGAAGTATTTAGCAAAACGGGCATGTTGATCTAGATCTGGCGCATCGTATGTTAATTCTTTCTTAATCTTTCCAGTCGGGTAAGTAAATTCTACTGCTATCTCATCCTCCGTGCAAGCACTAAAAGCCAGCAAAAGCACACTAACGAAAAAAATGTTATTAAATTTCATACTATTAATATTTATAAGTGAATACTCTCAATAAATATAAAAAAATATTTGATTATTTTGAATAATTAGAAAAAAAAAAAAAATACATTAGAGTAAACACTTATCATTTAAATAATTTCAAATTTTAAACCTAAAATTACTAAAATGAAACATTTAACTAACACGTGCTTACTCCTACTTTTATCCATCACTTGTACTAGCCTTATGGCTCAAAGTGATTCTACACGCCTGCAAAAATTTAAAAGTAGGGCAGGTCTCCAGTTTTACGATACCCAGGAACTTAAACCAACCTTGATGCCTGCTATAGATATTGATGCTTTGCTGAATAAGGAACAAACTGATACTAGCGGAAAAATTTCTATTAAATTTGGTGAGAAAATCCAGGTTTTGCTCAATATGAGAAATTCAGGTGAGTGGATAAACCTTAAAAATGGGGCAAAAGTATGGGTACTGAAGATAAAATCTGATGATGCCGTATCTATTAACCTGCTTTTTAATCAATTTCAAATTCCTGAAGGTGCTGAGGTTTACATATACAATGATAGTGAGACTGATATTCAAGGGCCTTTAAATCATATGTTTAACAAAAACGGGGGAAGTTATGCTAATGCCCCCATACAAGGTGAGGCGATCATTATTGAGTATTATCAACCTGCTGACCTAAAAGAAACCGGAAATATTGAAGTCGGTACAGTAGTGCATGGGTTCAAGAGCTTGGAGAGTTTATCCACTACACTAAATGGAAACTTTGGAGGCTCTGGCCCTTGCAACCGAGACATCAAATGCGAAAGCTCTTGGAGCCTGGAAGCTAATGCAGTTGCATTGATTTTTGAAGTGGATAGTTATATAGGTACAGGGGCATTAATTAACAATACAAATCAAAATGGGCATCCATATTTCTTAACAGCTACCCATATTACAAATTTAGACATGGATGATTTTGTATTTGTATTTAAATATTGGAGTTCAGCTTGTGGGGGAGGCAATGGCAGCACTAATACGTTTGTGAGTGGTGCCGATAATATCACTTTTTTTCAAGACATCGCCCTTATAGAACTGCAAGAAAACCCAAAACTAACTTGGTGGACAGATGATTGGACTCATTTGGGATGGTCAGTAATTAATTCAATTCCCAATGCAGCTGCAAGCATACATCACCCAGAAGGAGATGTAATGAAAATTGCGTTTGGCAACCAAATTACAAGAGGCTTAAACGGTGACGGGGAAGATGTTTGGAAGGTTGATTTATACGATGGTGTCGCATTAGGAACATCTTCTGGCGGGCCTTTTTTCAACATTAATACAAAGAGGCTAATAGGAAACAATAATGGTGCAAGCTCGGGGAGTATTTCTTGTAGTAACCCTAACTTTCTTGTTTATTACAACAGATTAGAATCTGCATGGCCTACTTTATGCCCTTACCTAGATCCTAATAATACGGGAGCGGTATCTTTAGGAAGCTACGGTATACAAAACGGCACTTTATTTTGGGGAACTACAACCATACCTACCATTACCCAATCAGGTACAATTGACGTGTGTACAACCAATAAACCTTTCACCCTTAATAACGCTCCCTATGGAACTACCTGGACTGTTACACCTGCTAGTTTAGTATCGGTTGCTTCAGGGAGTGGGGGAACAGCAATAATAAGAGCGAAAACTTCTACATCCAGCGGCGCCGCACAGCTAAAATTTACCTTTGGATGTAAAACATATACCAAAAACATACAGATTGGTAAGATTAATTCTGGACAGATCGCTGTATCAGGAACTACCGGAGTTTGTCCCGGGAATCAATATACTTATACTGCTTCGCCTAGTGGGACAAGTTACAGTTGGACATACCCCAGCGGATGGACTAAGATTTCCCAGTCAGGTAATCAAATTGCCTTATATGTTCCATCGTATAATCCTCAATACGGAACAGTGAGAGTATCTATAACAAATAATTGTGGAACTAGCCCTTTCAGTGGGGTGACTGTATTTCCCGGCTACTCTTGTGGAGGTTATCTTACAGCAGGTGAATTTGTCATCTATCCAAATCCAGCTGATGAGCATTTAGTTATTGAACAGTCAGAAATACTCACTGATTTGATCCAGGAAGATTCAACAGCCAGTCAAAGTTTAGAGCTAAAACTAAACACTACCCAGAAAACTGAATCCTTCAGTGCCAGATTATACGACTCTAAGCAGTTTTTAGTAGCTGAGGGTGTATCTCAGGATACAAAGATTCAATTAGATACCAGCAAGCTCCCTTCGGGTACATACTACCTGAATATCTATTTCAAAGAAGCAGTATTACAGAAACAAGTTGTTATTGAATAAATAGCAACGGGCAAAAGTATAGTAAAAGAGAGGTGGGAAGGAAATCTATCATGCATCTCATCGTACATAGCATTTTGAAAAAGGCTATTTTCAATATTAGCCTTTTCATTTTTATATAAAGCCAACTTAATTACGCTATTTTTATACTACTTAACATAATCCAAGTTTTAAAGGGTTAGAAATAGTAGGTATAGGAGGAACCCAGACTCAGCATCAGTAAAGTCTAATCAAAGCACTAATCGTTGCCAGGTCTGCAAGGCTGGTTTTTGGTCTTACCCCATTAGGACAAATGATCTCTAAGCTAACTTCATAAAAAGATGTCTTGGTTTCAATCTTAAGAAAAGCTTCTTTCGGAATTTCACGCATCAGTTCTTATTGATCTAGTAATTAAATGTTGAAATCTTAATGCCTTGCTCCAGTCAGAATTCATTTTCTGACTTACTGCTTCTGTGAAAATCTTCTACCAGGGTAAGCATTTTTTCTTGCCGTTCCATCACTTGGCCTTTCCAATAAAAAGTTGCCCCTCTGTCAACACAAGAAAATATGTACTTGGACTAATAGATACGATTGTTCTAGAAAAATACTTCATAGTTGATGATCATCAATTCCACCTCAATGCTTTTTTTGACCCAAAATAGATATCCTTTTCATGGAACAATAAGCCCGGCAGCAGGCTATCTACTACCGGACTATATGTCTTCTTGCAAAAGGGGAAATAAATACCGGATCAAAAATAAAATTGTATTATTTCAATAGATGAAAGTTTGTCTTTAGCCAGGACAAACTTTATTCCTTCACTACAGTCGGGCTTAGGAAACGCTTCTATGCTCAACTACTTATCCCTGCACCGGGGAGAACCCACGGGCTGGCTGAGGCTGCAACTGGAAAAGAGCACCCTCTGGATTGACAAACTGTACGTACTGCCGGAATACATGGGCCGGGGATTCGGTAAGCAGTTACTTGCCTTTACTGAACAGCTGGCAGCTACGCATACGATGGACAGGCTATGCCTGTATACCCGTGAGCATAGCCCGGCATGGCACTTTTACGACAATACGGGCTTCCGCACAGAAGATGTAAGCCACTTTAAGCATTCCGGCTTCAA
>CAZFFW010000032.1:0-40444 GCA_964518125.1 uncultured Porifericola sp. | reverse complement strand
GGGAATGTACAATACACTTTCTATTATCTCCTGAGGCAGTGGGCATTACCACTATTATGTTTGTCAATACTCCTGATAGGTGGATTTACTTTTATTAGTGAAACCCATATTATTGATTTCCATACGCTTAGGACTAATAATGATGATAAGTATCTGGGCGGTTTTTATGTAGGCTGGAATCAAGCAGATAAAGATCAATTATTTGAAGTTGAAAATGCAATTGACCGTAAAATAGATGTGCAGTACTTTGCTGAACCCAGTATTTCGTTGGATCAGCTTAAGGCTAAAATCAATTTATCAGGATCCCAAAACAGAATCCCCTTTCTAAGGCTCAGTTTAGAAGATAGCCTGCTTTTTTCTGCAGAAAATCAGCTTGAAATAAGCTACCTCAATAGCCTGGTGGGCGTTTTTAGGACCTATCAGCAGCCTGTGTTCCTGAGCTTGTTATTTCAGGGTCAGAATCCCATATCTGCAATTGACTATGCAGAGCGATGGCAGAACTTTGTTCTTTATTTCGAGAGAACTGGAGTGCATAATATCACATGGGTCTGGGAAGCAGGAGAAACGCTGAGTCCGATGCAGTATTACCCTGGTAACAGGTTTGTAGACTGGATTGCAATACAGGCTCCCTCCAAAGTAGCAAATGTCGCTGGTCTAAAGCTCAGTGTGGAATATGATATTGCTGGACTGGAGTCACTGGACCATCCTGTGATGCTTGTAGGTGCAGATCCTGGAGCAGATCATGCGCTTTCTACGCTGGAGAAATTAACTGAGACGCAGAGAAAAGTCAGGGGACTGATTTTTGAAAGCAAGCCTGAACAGCTTATTGATTACCAGAAACTTCAGGATTTCCTGCATGATCCACTACTACACCAGTCACCCACAGATTTTCTAGTCACACAAAACGAGCTGAGCAATGACGCAATGACAGAAAAGTACTCAAGGGTGCAGTTAAATGATAGCGTCGGTACACATAAACTCCTGGTTGAGGGAAAAGAGTTTTATATCAAGAGTATATGCTATAACCCGGAACATGACTGGAGAGACCACCACCGTCCACTGACACGTCCCCAGCTGGAAAAAGACTTTTCAAGGATCAAAGCGATGGGAGCGAATACAATTCGTAGGTACGAACCAGGATCTTATGACAAAAATATCCTCAATATTGCTAAAGAATATGATTTGATGGTTCTCTACGGATTCTGGTTTGACCCTGAAGTAGATTACCTTCAGGACTCTGCGCTGCTTGATAGCTATCGGAAAAAAGTGATAAAGGGTGTTAAAGCATATAAAGACCATCCTGCAGTGCTCGCCTGGGGGATCGGGAATGAAACCTGGGGCATACTGAAGAAAAAATTCCATGAGCCATATCTTTCCTTTGTAAGACAGAATTATGTCCGCTTTCTTAATGACCTGGCTAAGGAGATACATGAAATCGACCCTGATCATCCTGTGTTTACTGCAGGAGAACTGCTGCTAAACCAAACTGAATCCGAAGTCAGTCAGCTTAAGGAACTGGCTCCGGAGCTTGATTTTATTGCTATCAATGCCTATTACGAAGAACAGATTAGTAAACTTGATCCCTTAATGGCCAAAATTGATCCCTCGCGGCCATATTTAGTGTCAGAATTTGGACCTAACGGATACTGGGACACCCGCTTGTCAAATTTCAGGAATGACACCTTACTTTTGGAAGAAAGTTCATTCACAAAGGCCCACAAATATGCAACTCAATGGAAATCATTTATCCTGCCCAATAAGGGTAAAAATATAGGAGGATCTGCATTCTGCTGGAGTGATCGTATGGAGGGATCAGCCACCTGGTTTGGCTTAGTAGACGATCAGGATTATATCAAACCGGGATACTATGCCCTCCAAAGTGCCTGGACAGGGAAGCCTGTAACTGTAAACTTACCCGATATCAGGATTCTGGGTACCTGGTATAATGTGCCGGTTAACGAACAAGTAGAATTTAGTGCTGCCCTGGTTAATGATTATGAGGGAAAACTAAACTACCGCTGGTATCTCTGTGAAGATGAATACCTGGACCATGTAGAAACTATCAACATCAGAGGGGGTGGGAGCCGTGTCTCAGTGACGATACCAGATACCGGGAAAAAATACCGCCTCTATGTTCATGCAACTGATACCCTGGGAAATGTGGTAACAGCTTCAAAAGCCATTAATGCTGAAATCAAAACATATTTATAATACCATGGAAAAAATAGCACAATTTGTTTTTATTGGAATGTTGGTTTGTGTATTTGCCTGTTCTTCAGATAAAATAGTTCAGAATACAGTAATGTATACTGATGTCAATGGTAATTTTGTGGTTGAAGAAAAAGACGGTAAGTACTTTCACTTGCAGACATCAATTCCTGCTAATGGGAACATCGTCATGCTGTATCCTGATAGCTCCAAATTAATGCTTGGTAAGAGCGTAGCTGGCATACTTGAAGGCGAAGTGAAATGGTTTCATCCTAACGGAATGCTCAGCGTTACCGCAAATTTACATAATGGTGTTTTTCAGGACACCCTTTATCGTTGGTACGACAACGGGAAAATGGAGGAGAAAACCTTATTCAAGAAAAATCTATTCCATGGGAAGAGAAGTTTCTGGTATGAATCCGGGATTCAGAAGGGCGAATATATTTACTCAAACGGGGTACTTGCTGGAGAATTCAAAGAGTGGTATCCCAATGGTCAGTTGAAAAAGCTTGGTCTCTACAAGAAAGGGCAGCTTGAGGGAGAACTTGTTGAATACCATGAAAATGGAGTAATCAGCGCTAAGCTTAAGTTTACAGAAGGGAAACTGAATGGCATTATTACGACCTGGGATCAGTCAGGCAACGAAATAGCCTCTTACTTTTACCAGTTCGGAAAAGGAGGAAATAAAATATAAGGGATAGGAAAATGCTATCCGGCCAGCGTAGGCTGGTGCTTTTCCTTGATGCGCGCTAAAGTCTCTGTTGATAATGGCTTAACAATATAGTCAGTAACCATTCTGAAGTTCTTGGCCTTATTGATATCCGACTGCTCCGAAGATGAGGTGAGCATATACACAGATAGATCCGAAAAGTAGCCGTTTTGGTTTATCTTCTCCAGGCGCTCAAGGAATTCCCAGCCGCTGACGATTGGCATCCTGATATCCAGAAAAATAATATCGGGTGGGCTTTGTTGCTCACCCTCCAGTTTCTGCAGGTAATCAAGACCATCCACTGCACTGATAAACGTCAGGATATCTGATGCAAAATCACTAATTTCTGATAATTTCTGAAAAATGATGTTGTTTATTGGGTCGTCATCAATGACTATCACCTGCCTTATCTTTTCCATACTTCTTTTTCACACTAAATATTCACACTGCTGATCTCATTTGGCAGTATCACTTCAAAGCACGTTCCTTGCTTCAGGTTGGAGGTCACCTTAATGCTGCCTCCCAGTTTATTGATTGTTTCTTTGACAATATACAACCCCAGACCAGATCCTGAAGACTCACGGGCAGCCTGAAAAAACATGCCAAATATCTTGTCCAAATGCTTTTGGTCAATACCAATTCCATTGTCCTCTACCAAAAGGCGTGCCGTCTCATGCGTAACTTCTACACTGATGTTGATGTAGGGGTCATTTTCGTCATATTTTAAGAACTTGATTGCGTTGGATAGCAAATTGATCAGAATCACATACAGACGAATCTTATCCGTAAAAAATTTATCAGCACCCTGGATATTGGTGTTTATCCGTACATCATCTACGTGTTTCAGGTATTTAAGGCGTTGGAGCACATCCGTTATCAGACTTTCAAAGTGGATTTCTTCACACTCTATTTCTAACCTGGCGTTACGCGAATAATCCGTTATGTCCTGGATGATCTTATCCATTTTGTTAAGACTCTGCTCCATCATCTCCAGGTAACTCATTCTCTCCTGGTTATTTTGTGTAATCCTGGATATGTTTATCAGGCCCAGCGTAGAGGCCAGCGGCGCCCGAAGATCATGAGAGGCACTGTACACAAATCTGTCAAGTTCTTCATTGGTTTTTTCCAGGGCCTTATTTTTCTCTTTCAGCACCTTTTCTGCCTCCTTCCGATCGGTAATATCCCTGATGGCCCCATCGTAATGCAGCTGACCGTCATCTTCATTCAGGATAAAACTGGTCAAACCCCAGAAGGTAGAACCATCCTTCCTTCTAAACAGAAAGGAGTGATTGCCGATACTCCCTTTAGTTTCCAATATGAGCCTGAATTCTGTAAGTGAGCAATCGTCTGCAAAAAGATCATCCAGTGTTACCGCCTCATCCTGATAGCCGAAAAGGTCGCGGAAGGCCTGGTTTCGGTACGCTATGTCTTTAAATCCATCAGTACGTATGATGGCTTCGCGTATATTACGGTTAATGGATTCCAGGAATTGCTTATGCTGCCGTATCGTTTCCTCAGCTTTTTTACTTTCACTGACATCCCGCTGTATAGATATCCAGTGGGTAATCTGCCCGTGCTGGTCAGTAAGGGGAACCAGCGAAAGATTAACCCAGTAAGGGCTGTTATCTTTTTTGTAATTGATCAGTTCAGTACGCACGGATTTACCCAGTGCGACAGCGTCACTCATTTTTTGCAGCTCTTCTTTTGATGAAAGAGGGCCATGGAGCATGGACGGAGATTTATTGATCACTTCATCCGCATGATAACCAGTCAGCTGACAAAAGGCGCGGTTCACGTAAATGATGGCAGAGTGATCCTTGTTATCCGACCTGACCTCTGTGACGACAATAGCATCATTGGCATGGATTACCGCAGAGTTCAACAGTCGGAAAAGAGACTCTTCCTGGTTCTTTTGGGTAAGATCTTCTATGAAAAAAGAAATGCCACTGAACTGACCATCTCGCTGTATTGGAAAAAGACGAAAATTTAATAGGATGCTTTTGCTGCCGGTAGTGATGATTTCCGAAAACTGGGTATGCACTCCCTGCTTACAAAGCTCAAAATGCTGTTTCCAGCGGTCATTAAATACATGGTCTTTACTGACCTCGGGCAGGAAGTCGTGTTTTTCCAAATGGTGGTCAAAAAACTCCCTGAAGAATGCCCGAAAACCATTGTTGCAGTCAAGTAACTTTCCATCCTCATCCAGTAGCCCTATACACATATCGGTACTCTCAATGACAGACTGGAGGTTGGCAGCTTTACGGTTGAGGGCTTCCTCTTTTTCCTTTAGCTTCTGTAGGGTATGTCTCTCGAAACGATCCAGCAGCGCTCTGATTTCTAAAAGTGCATCTTCAGTTCCAAAAAGCTGCCACTGATTCAGGAGATCGTCTCTGAGGGTATCAATGAATTGCTGACTTTGATCAGGGGATGAACACAGACCGGAAAGTAAAGCCGTTTGTTGTATTTGTAATTTACGAATCAGGTCAATCAATGCTCCCTTACTTAGCTTTTCTATTGATTGAACTGGCTGAAGAACCTGGTTGTAATGATTTTTCATACACTATCCGACTACTTCTTCTTTTTATTTTCTTAAAAATGGGGTCTGACTATACTAACTGGTTGAGCAGAACAAAATTAAGTAGTGTGTAGAATGATAAATCAGATATACTTTGCCTTTATTTCCGGCAAATCACTGACATCCCTATTTCCATGCTGCTCTTACTTTACCTGTCAGTTTGTATGCTACACTGAGGGCATTTCCGGAATAATGCTTTTTCCACAGTGGTACACACAAGGATTCATATTAATCAAAAAACCTAGTACTTGATGCAATAGGAGGAATCAATTTATAAAAAAAACAGGCTCATGGTAGATTTTGCTGTTTCTGGATGAAAGTGTACAAGTAACATATTGTAAATAATCTTCAAATTCAGTACGCTCTCCTACAGATGTATTTTTTCTGAAGCATCAGGTTTTAAGCTGTATGGTAATGCTTAGAGGGTTATGGACACCCTTGCTTAAGGCATTTGTTTGTACTAAATTGATATTGTTGAGCAGGGAGAGATTAAACTGTTTTGTAAAAACAAGTCTTAATTTAATTAAACTAAAAGAAGTTATTTATTGATATTTCTTAATAAAAAAATTAAATAGTTAATTTTATGAGAAATTATACCGTGCTTTATGCTTCTTCACTTATAGAAAAATAGTAATTTTCCGTGAAGTTATGCTGCTGAGTATTTTCCCGCAGAATTTGCCTGCCTTACCTAATTTTAGTTTTATGCTCAACGATAAAGATGTAAGTTATCTGGAGAAAAAAGTTGATGAAAGGGAAATAGACTTTTATCTATTTCCGGGTGAGCAGGGCAATATTCTCTACATGATGTGTATGCGGAAACATATCCACCGGCTGTAAAGCTTCAGTCTGGTATTTTTCATTCAGCAGGCTTACATCCCGGGCTTGCGTAGCAGGATTGCAGCTGACATATACGATACGCTTAGCCTCCAGTTCCAGTAGTTTACTGACTACATCCGGGTGCATGCCGCTTCTGGGTGGATCAGTAATGATCACATCAGGTTTTGCATGCCTCGCGATGAAAGCATCATTGAGGGTATCCTTGATATCACCTGCATAAAAGGACGTATTGTTAAGCTGGTTGATCCTGGCATTGACTTTTGCATCCTCTATAGCATCTTCCACATACTCAATCCCTATCACCTGTTTAGCCTGGCGGGCAACGAAATTGGCGATGGTCCCGGTACCGGTATACAGATCGTATACTACCTCATGGGCCTGTATTGCCGCCATGCTTCTGGCAGCGGAGTACAACTGGTAAGCCTGTCTGGAATTCGTCTGGAAAAAAGCCTTGGGACTGATCCTGAAAGTCAGGTCCTCCATCTGCTCGTTGATATAAGGCTCTCCTGCAAAATGGTGGACCGGCATATCATAATAAGTGTCGTTCTTTTTGTGATTGATGACGTACTGCAGAGAGGTAAGCTGGGGAAAGTATCCATTTAGAAAATCCATTACCTTTTTTACGAGGCCTTCCTCTTGCATGGCATCCCCACCAAACTGAACGATGACCATCAGCTGACCAATATTACTGGTCCTTATGATCAGGTTGCGCAGGATTCCCTCGTGGGTCACAGGATTATAAAAAGGAATATCCTCAGTCCTGGCAAATTTATCCAGTGCCAGTCTTACTTCATTGGAAGGGTCTGGCTGCAGGTAACAGTGGCTAATGGGCAGGATCTTCTCAAAGCTCTGTGGTATATGAAAGCCCAGCGCCCTCCTGTCAAACTCTTCTCCTGTGCTGATTTCCTCGTGTGTGAGCCAGCGGTTGACAGAAAAAGTAAACTCCAGTTTGTTACGGTAATAGGTGGTTTCCTCTGACGGAATAATTGGATGAACTGTTCCGATGCTGGTCTTTCCTATACGTTCAAAGTTATCTATTACCTGCTGTTGCTTATACTTCAGCTGCTCGGTGTAGGGAATATGCTGCCACTTGCAGCCTCCGCATATACCGAAATGGCTGCAGAAAGGTTCAGTACGGATTGACGACAGACGATGAAAATGAAGCGGTACTGCTTCAAAAAATTTCTTCTTTTTTTTGGTAATCCTGAGATCCACTACATCGCCCGGTGCTACATCTTTTACAAACACTACCATACCCTCGTGCTGGGCGATACACTTACCTTCTGCGGCCATACGGTCAATGGTGACCTCCTTCAGTATTGGATTTTTCTTTTTTCCCATAGCTCGGCAAAGGTATCATAATTGTATATCAGATATAAAATATTCAAGGAATATTCTTAAATTTAGTAATTGTCCTTACATCTAAGTGGAGGCAGATTGTGTCATTATCAATAATGGCGGCTGAACGCTGATCTATGAAGAAGCTACTAACCTTATTCCTGTTGATTATCCCATGTCTTGCATATGCCACACACATAGTAGGAGGTGAATTCCGGCTGGTACATATACAGGGCTACCAGTATGAATTAAGGCTGGTACAGTATTTTGATGAAGTAAATGGAGACCCTGAAGCTGAAGATGATTTTGCACAGGTATACATTTACCGTAAAAGTGATGATGTCGTGGTAAGGGTAGTGAATGTCAACCAGGAATCTTCTTCATTTGTACCTTATACTAATCCCTCCTGTACCGACGAAAGCATCCTATTCAGAAAAATTACTTACAGTACCCAAATTAGCCTGCCTCCGGCGGATTTCAGTGATCCTGAGGGGTATTATGTAGTATTTGAGCGCTGCTGCCGCAATAACATCGTCAGTAATCTGGTATCTCCCGAAACTACTGGCCAAACCTTCTACATGGAGTTTCCCCCGGTAAACAGGAATAACCAGCCCTTTGTCAATTCATCTCCGCTCTTTTCCGATCCTATCAGCGATTACGCCTGCATCAACGAAACCTTCAACTATAATTTTGCCGCTACTGATCCTGATGGTGACTCCCTGGTCTACAGCCTGACGGCTCCCTACAACAGTTCCCGTTTTCAGCCTGTCCCGCCGCCCACACCGGCCCCTCATCAGCCAGTCACTTTCAACGATGGGGTAAGTGTAAGCAATATGGTGCCGGGAAATCCCCCTTTGCGCATTGACCAGCGCGGCAGACTCCGGGTAGTACCCTCGCAGTTAGGAGTATTTGTATTTGGGTTGAAAGTGGAAGAATTCAGGAATGGCGAAAAAATCGGAGAAGTTCGAAGAGATTATCAACTGCTGGTCATAGACTGTGACCCTGGGGAAGCGCCAGAGATTACCGCCAGAGTAAACGGAGGCACTTATTCTGAAGGTAACATCATTACACTTCAGAAAGACGGGGATCGCTGTATAGAGATATTGGTAACGGATAAAGATCCAGATGAACTGATACGACTGAAAGCTGAGGGTGTTAATTTCAGCAATGAAATACAATCGCTGATACCGACAGAACTGAACCTGTTGCGGGGTAGTAATGATACGCTCCGCTTTGATTTCTGCCTGCCGCAGTGCCCTTTCACGGATGGGCCAATGCAGATCAATCTTATTGCCTTTGATGATGCCTGCAGCCAGCCCCTATCCGATACGCTCAAGCTCATGGTGGAAATTGATGGAGCCCGGGACAATGATCCCTTTATCTACAATAACCCAAATGTAGTAGAAGTTAGCCTTGAAGCGGGAGATACATTTTCCTACCCGGTAAGGGGGCTTGATGAGGATGATGATCTTCTGAGTCTTAGCCTTCAGGGAGTAGGCTTTAACGCCGCTGCCTTGGGTATGCAACTGCAGGACCGCCTACTGATACCCGGAGAAATCCAGAAAATATTCAGCTGGAACCCTGATTGTGCAACAGTAGATTTTAGCGAGCAGAATGAATTTGAAGTAGACGTTGTATTAAATGACCTCAGCGATTGCCCCCTGGGGGAACCGGATGTTTTGCGGTTCCGAATATCCGTAAACCTTCCTGCCAACAACCGTCCGTTGATCACTACCTCAGGACTGGAAGATACTGAAATCACCATTCGTATTGATGAAACTCTCTCCTTTGACGTATTGGCTGAGGATTTTGACGATGAATTTCTGGAACTGACAGCAGTAGGCAATGGATTTGACTTAAATGATTACAACATTTATTTCCCGGGAAATCAGGGGATCAGAAGTGTCAGCAGCCCTTTCAGCTGGCGCCTGTCCTGTAACGCCATAGACCTGGCCGAAAGAAGCAGGTTTGAGATCACCTTCCTGGCTACCGACCAGGGCAGTTGTGGCAATCCCTCCACCGACAGTCTGAAAGTAACAGTCAACGTGCTGCCACCGCTCAACGAAGCGCCCGATCTGTTTATCCGCAATCTGGAGAGTGGAGATACCCTGATCGCTCCCGTTAATAGTACAGTAAGCTTTGATGTCATCAGTACCGATGTGGATAATGATATCATCACCCTGAGGCTGGCCAGTGCTTTTTTTAATGGAGAACAGCTGGATATAGAAGTGGTCAATTTTAATTTTTTCCCCGTAAGGGGTAGGGGGCAGGTAGGCTCCCGATTTACCTGGCTGCCCCAGTGCGAAACTGTTGGCGCAGATGGGAGGTCCGAGTTGGAACTTTTTTTCGTGGCCGAAGATAGTAAGTGCTTCAATGTCAAGAATGATACGGTCAGTGTATTGGTGGAGATCGTGGAGCGGGAGCTGGATTTTGAAGCTTTTGAGCCTCGTAATGCCATTACTCCTAATGGTGACGGGCAGGGCGATTTTTTCTTCCTGCGCCTTTGCGATAATCCGCAGGGCAACTGTGATTTGCCCCGCGGCAGCTGCAATAAAAGCTTTGACCGGATTGAGATCTTTAACCGCTGGGGCAAACAGGTATTTACTTCAGCAGATATGAACTTTGAATGGCATGCCGAAGGAATGCCGGCCGGAGTATATTTTTATAATGTGTACTACGGTCGGGATATCTTCAAAGGGCAGGTGTATGTATTCCTGAGAAACCCTGACTAAAACAGCCTTATTCGTACCTGAGAGACTCTATAGGGTCTAGTTTGGAAGCTTTAAAAGCCGGGTAATAACCCGAGAAAAGGCCTACCGCCACACATATTCCCAAAGCTGAGAAGATCCATATCCAGGGTACGATGAAACTGTCTACGTTCATAAAAGTAGCTACAACATTGCCTATGCCCATGCCCATCAGTACTCCTGCAATACCTCCGATCTGGCAGATGACAATGGCCTCCATCAGAAACTGCTGGCGAATACGCATTGGAGTAGCTCCCAGGGCTTTTCTGATCCCTATCTCACGGGTACGCTCGGTTACCGATACCATCATAATGTTCATCAGGGCCACGGAAGCGCCCAGCAGTGTAATCAGTCCGATGGCGAAACCACCTATCCGCAGATAGCCGGTGATTTCCCCTAGCTGTTCGCTGAGCGACTTTTTTTCGTTGATCTCAAAGGAAAGTTCAGAGCCGATAGGGTCCTGCCGGATGGCACGCATCAGGCTGGTAGCCTCACCCATAGCCGTCTGCAGGTTACCAGTGTTATTGACCAGTACATCAATCCGGTAGTCCAGGTTGAGACTGGCACCCAGCTGACGGCCTTTGGCCAGGGGGATGAGTATCTTTCGGTCGGCATTACCTCCGCCACCTACCGAGCCCATTTCTTCCATCAGGCCGATCACCTTGAATTTGTTGCCATAGAGGTTAATTTCCTTGTCAATCGGATTCTGATTATTGGTAAAGAGGGATTTGTAGGTTTCGTAACCAATTATCGCAACATTCAGCCCTTTTTCAAGGTCAATATTGCTGAAGTTCCGGCCTCTTTCCAGGTTATAGCCCTCTGTCACGATGTAACTGTCGTCTACTCCGTATAGCCGGATATTAGGATTTGTTTTCTCTGAACCTCTCTTTACCTCAGCATTTCCGGTAATACGGGTATTGACGGAAATTTTAGCAGGGTAATCGTATCTTTTCTTAAATTCTCTTACATCGCTGTAGCGGATAGGAGGGTAGCTTTTTTCAGTTCTTCCCTGCTGTCTTCTACCGCTGCCTCTCTTTTCGTCAATAGAAAAAGTATTAACGCCCAGTCCGGCAAAACTGTCGTTCACGGATGCCTGTATGCCATCAATGGCGGTAAGTATACCTACCAGGGCCGTGATGCCTATTGCAATAATAAGCGCGGTCAGTGTAGTCCTGAGTAAGTTATCCCTGATGGACTTAAGGCTTTCTTCTAAGTTATTGAATATATTCATAGATTAACCTACATCTGTAAACATTTGCCGGAAGGATCATGTAGTAAAAATATATTGGTCAGTATTTTTTTGTAGTTTCAATATTAAGCAGTCTCTTATTGATAACTAACTTTTTTAACAATAAATTGATTGTCTGGCCTTTTTATAAATAACAGGAAACCACAATGTCATGCTAAAATATATATTTCTTTCCTTCAGTCTTTGTTTTTGTCTCATAATACCGGGAAAGGCCTCAGAAATCCTGATGCCTATGGACAATGTACAGGCCAACCATCTCAAAGCTTATGGTGTTGCTTACTGGATTTTGCAAAACGGGGAAACCGTAGACTGGCTACTCAACTACCGGGGAGGCAGCTTTGCGGTAAAATATTCCCAGAAACTGGAGAATGAATGTGTCATCAGGGGAGTGAGCTATGAGGTGATTTCGGATGCTGAATATAACCAGATCGTGAGCCAGATAGCCAGTCCTTCTTCTAACAAGGATTTGATGAAGCTGGAAAAGCACCCCAAAATTGCCGTGTACTCTCCCAAAAGCAAACAACCCTGGGATGATGCAGTCACCCTGGCCCTCACCTACGCCGAAATCCCCTACGATGTGGTGTTTGACGATGATGTGATGTACGACAAACTACCGGAATATGACTGGCTGCACCTGCACCACGAGGATTTTACCGGACAGTACGGCAAATTTTACCGCATTTACCGAAATACACCCTGGTACATCGAGCGACAGCAGAAGTATGAAGAAACTGCCGAAAAGCATGGTTTTGAAAAGGTGTCACAGCTAAAGCTGGCCGTAGTCAAGAAGATCCGTGACTTTGTGTCGGGAGGAGGATTTATGTTTGCCATGTGCTCCGCTACCGATACCTACGATATCGCCTTATCCGCTGATGGTGTGGACTTCGTTGAGTCTATGTATGATGGAGACAGGGCTGACCCCAATGCCCAGGAAAAGCTGGATTACAGCAAAACCTTTGCTTTCCAGGATTTTAAGCTGGTGCGAAACCCTTATGAGTACGAATATTCCAGCATTGATGTTGATCCCACTTCCAGGGGGCTGAGCCAAGATAATGACTTTTTCAACCTTTTTGAGTTTTCTGCCAAATGGGACCCGATTCCCACCATGCTGACCCAAAACCACGATCGGATTGTAAAAGGTTTCATGGGACAGACAACTGCGTTCAACAAGGCGCTTATCCGTCCTGATGTGGTAGTACTGGGCGAAAACAAAGCTGCTGGTGAGGCCAAATACATCCACGGTATTTATGGCAAAGGATTCTGGACATTTTATGGAGGCCATGACCCGGAAGACTATCAGCATAGGGTAGGGGAGCCACCCACGGACTTGAACCTTTATCCGAATTCACCAGGCTACCGGCTGATTCTGAACAATATTCTGTTTCCGGCTGCCAAAAAGAAAAAGCAGAAAACCTGATGTTTACTGCCGAAACCGTTGAGTCAATCTCAACGGTTTTTTTTTACAGTGGAGCGTATAGCACAAATTTTTCCTGAAAATAAGCCTCGCTGAAAAAGTCATTGATCGGATAGGAGGCATAATTGAGTTGTACTTCCTTCACTTCTTCGGTCAAATTCCCGCCTTTGAGTGCCAGCAGGCCATTGTACAGATCGTGCTGCGACTTTGTTTTGACTTTGTTGCGTGACCAATTATAGAGCATTCTAAGGTGGGCTACCGCCCTGCTTACTACAAAATCATACCTTCCCTTCACCTTTTCTGCCCGCATATGATCAGAGCGAACATTTTTCAGGCTAAGTTCCTCTGAAACCGCCTGCACTATTTTGATTTTTTTGCCGATTGAATCCACCAGGTAAAACTGTGTTTTAGGAAAAAGTATGGCCAGCGGAATTCCCGGAAACCCACCCCCTGTACCGATATCCAGCACATCTGTACCCGGATGAAAACTTACCACTTTTGCGATCGCCAGTGAATGCAGTACATGGTGCAGGTACAAATGATCTATATCCTTGCGGGAAATGACATTGATCCGGGCATTCCACTCATGGTAAAGAGGGTATAAACGAGCCAGTTGATCTTGCTGCTGATCACTGAGATGAGGAAAGTAGCTGAGGATCTGATCAAATTCTGATTGTACCAGTGGTTCAGTAAACATTGGCTATTTTTTCTTCGGTTAAAGTTTCTAACAGGTTTTTGATTTCACGGTGCACAATCATGGCCGTCTCCGGTCCTACGGAATTGATCTCCCCGTAAGGCGAACTTTCCGCACCGTAAAGATAAGGTGCCTCTTCGTCCCATTCACTTTTCGGAATGATATAGCCGATCTGATCATTGGCCAGCCCCAGCACAAAACGATATCTACCGGGCATAAGGGATCTTAGGGGCGGCGTTTCCTGTGGTTCTACTGCAAAGTCCTGCCCTTCCGGTGACTCTATGCCTCCATTAATGATTTCAGGGTAGATTTCACCGGGTACGGTGATAAAACTGATCGGCCCTATCTGCACGGCAGCGACCTCCGAGCGTATTTGCATCCAGCCATTGTAGCCACGGTCCAGTAGCCCGATTGCTGAGGCAAGACGGAAATTTGGGTTGTCCAGCGGCAGGTCAAATGAGCGAGCTGCCAAACGTATGCTGCTTTCTCCTGATGGTAGTCGTTCTGCTGTATCTTCAAGAGCTTTCAGTACAAAGTAGGCTAGCTGTTTTCCCTGTGAGGCTGCTTTTTCAAATGTTGGAGCCAGAAAAGTAGTGTCCATCCAGGGGTCATATACCGGCCAGTCCGGGTCGGTAGTCATCAGGCCGCCAATAGCCGCATTGACAAATACGCAGGTGCCGCCGAGCCCTTCTATGAGGGTGCTATCTCCCAGGCTAATGCCCTTTTCTACTCCCTCTCTGAGGTAATGAGGAAAATCTGAAGTGATGAGCAGGTTTTTGTTCCAAAGGGTCTCCGGGTGGTTTCCCCAGCTTACCAGCGTACCCAATGTAGCCCCATCCTGTTCCGCTACCGCCCTCAGCATCCGCAGACCGGCGTCCAGCACTTCTGGCTTACGCGAATCAGTGACCAGGGGGATAGCACTTTCCAGGTCCTCTGCTACTTCCAGGTAAGCTGCCTGCCGGTTTTGGTATGCAAAAATGACTGATTGTGCAGCCTGCTCTTTCACGTATTCCATATAAACGGGGTCTACACCGCTCTTGAAAATACCAGGGCCCCAAAGTCCCTGCAGGTCAGGTGCTTCGTGGGTATGCGTACTGCTGATGATCGGAAGTGTGATACTGGCTTCCTGTGCGATTCTTCTGCGTACATCCAGCACATCGTCATGGCCAAAGCCGATCGCATCCAGGGCAGTAATAGAAATGATAGTATTACCGTCGTCTATGAGCATGGTACGGGCCCAGAGGTCATCGTGTATCCCCTGTGCCGGTCTTGACTGCTGAAATCCAGCCATCCACACCGGGTCAAAACGTCCGTTCTGGTTGATATCCTGGTAGGTATCGCCATCATCAGGATTGTAACGCGCATCGTTATTAGCATCCGTCCAGGTATCTGTGATCTCCGGACTTATGGGTAGTGCGGCAAATCCAATTTTCAGCGAAGTGCCGCTGGCAGATGTAGTCTGTGCTTCCAGCAACAACTGGTAGCCCGGATTACGGTCCTGCACGTTAAAATATGCGCTCAGCGAGACACCGAAGAGCAATAGAACGAATACAGCGAGTATACCTAGTAACCACTTTTTCATGAGACAAGTATTTTCCTGTCATGAAGGTAATAAAAGGTATGAATACTCGCCAAGCAGGGGCGAATTATGTATCAGATGTGTTCCTTCTTATTCTTGACCAGGTCGTACATCAGCTCACGGGCACGGTGCAGCTGTGCTTTGACTGTACCCAGCGGAGCATCTAGTTCCTTGGCGATTTCGTCATAAGAATATTCCTGGAAATAGCGCAGTTTGACCAGACGTTGATACTTGGGGGGTAGTTTGGTTACAAAAATGCGTACGAGTTCCTTTTTCTGGCTTTTGATGGCTTCCTCCTGAGGGTCAAGGTTATGGTCTTCCACATCTATATTGACTGAATCACCATTATCATCCTTGAAGGAAGTATTGAGGCTAAGGGTTTCAAGTTTTTTCTTACGGATAAAATCAATGGCATTGTTGGTGGCAATCCGGAACAGCCATGTACTAAAGGTATAGTCTTTCTTGAAGCGGTGCAAACTACGAAAAGCCTTGGCAAAAGCCTCAATGGTGAGGTCTTCAGCATCGTCTACATTTCTGACCATCTTGAGGATCATATGGTAGACAGGCTTTTTGTACCTTCTCATCAATTCTGCATAAGCCTGCTGATCTTGGTTTTCAGTTGCTTCATCTATGAGTCGGAAATCTTCTAAGGCTTTTTTAGAAAATTGTTTTTTCAATTCCATCGGGTATTATTTGAGAAGAGTGCGCTTATCCCTAATATGATATAGTAAATAACGTACAAAAAATCTAATATTGGTAACAGTGCCAAATTTATACTATCCTTTAGCTTACTTGATGCAGTTTTCAGGAAAAAAAACTGCACCAACCACTTAAGTAGCAAACCTGTAAGGACAAAGATAGGTTCACTTTGCAGCGAAATTAGCACTACCAGCCCTGTCCAGAACAAAAGATGACTGGATGATAAAATCCCCAGCCAGAGCTTGTCACTTCTTTTGTAGTATTTGCCTACACTTAGGTGTCGTTTTTTCTGCCGATAATATTCTTTCCAGTTGGTTTTTGGCCGGGAAAGTACCTGTGCTGCGGGGGCGATTGCAATCCGGGTATTATCAGAAGTTGCATGTTCGTTCACAAAGAGGTCATCATCTCCTCCCGTAATGTGGATATGCCGGTAAAATCCTTTCTGCTGCATGAAAAAGGATTTGCGGTAAGCCAGGTTACGCCCTACGCCCATATAAGGTCTACCTTCAATTGCAGCGGTCAAATAAAGCGCTCCGCTCAACAGGGTTTCGTAGCGGATGTAGTGGTTGAGGATGCCTTTTGCCCTTTTGTAAGGGGAATAGCCCAGCACAAATGTCGTATCTCCCTCCAGTCGGGAGGCCATACCCCTGATCCAATCCGGACTAAGGGGTAGGCAGTCGGCGTCAGTAAGTAGAAGTTTATCATATGCTGCTGCCCGGATGCCGATGGTAAGGGCATATTTTTTTCCCCTGATATGCCGGGGGCGATACCTTAGCCAGACTATCTTTAAGGTAGGATATTCCTGCTGTGCCGACAGAAGGTAGTCCAGTGTGCCATCAGTAGAGCGGTCGTTGACGACGACTACTTCAAATCGCCGGTAATTTTGCGCAAAAAGAACCGGGAGAAGTTTTTGAAGATTTACCAGCTCGTTGTGGGCACAGACGATCACCGAAACGCCTTCGGGCAGGGGCGGGTTTTTACTGCGTGTAGTCTCAGGCTCATCCTGATAGCTGTTCAGCTTGCTGCGGCAGTAGAGAAAAAAAACAAGCTGGCAGATGATGACTAACATCCAGCCTGACCAAATAATCCAAAACCCCATATACCAACAGATAGCTGATTGAATGAAGGCCCAAAAATACTAACATTATCAACCTAAGCACGAAACGGCTGAAATTTTTGCCTTCAATTTTGAAGTATATGTTTTTATTCGGTCAGGTAAGAAAAGCAGGAGAGGTAGCGAATTTTTTTTTGTTAAAAATGTGTTAATTTTAGCAAGACTCCTTAATACAGAAATAGTGGCTGATTTAGATTTCTTTATCGTTGCAATCATGGTACTTTTTTTTCAATACCTGGCAGTTTACCTGTTTATCCGCCTGGGTGGCCGCTGGCAGCCGCGTAGCCCTCTGAGTTTTTATGCTACCGCCGCTTTGGTCGGTACCATTGGCTTTAGCCTGATATTCGGTCTTTTTAAGTGGTATTTTGGCTATACCTTCGTGAGCTTGCAGTACGAATTTGCCCGCAACTGCCTGGGTTTTGCCATGTTTCTGATGATCGGTAAGATCTACGGGCTGATGCCAATGGAGTTTATGGTCCGTCATATGGAAAGGTAAATCCACTCGTCCCTACTGAGTTTTCTCCTGAGCTCTTGTATATTTGGTCATTAAAATGAATATGCATGGAGTCAAGTACTGTACCCTCTTCCTGGGAGAAATTACGTGAGATCATAGATCAGGGAGAAAGAAAAGCCCTGGAAGAACATATTGAACAGATCAGTGCCAGCGAGCTGGTACACGCCATGGCGCACCTCGACAAAAAGCGTCAGCTTGAGCTGCTCAACCTCCTTTCACCGGATTATTCTGCCTATCTATTTGAGGAAATCCCTGAATCTCAGGCGACAGAACTCCTGGAAAAGCTTTCTGCCAAAAAAGCTGCTACCATCATCCAGGAAATGTGGAGTAATGACCAGGCCGACCTGATCAGCAGCCTGGAAGAAGAGAGTGCGGAGGCTATCCTGGCACAGATGAAGCCCAAAGAGGCGGCGGAAGTCAGGCTGCTGGCCGGCTATGGAGATGAGACTGCCGGAGGGCTGATGATCACCGAATTCCTGGTGTTCAGCGAAGCAGATACCGTTGCCAATGTGGTTGAAAACATGAACCGGCATGCCGAGGAATATTCCGATTATAATGTTCAGTACGTCTACGTGAAGTCCGTTTCAGGTAAGCTTACCGGGGTGCTAAGGCTTAGAGACTTATTGCTCTCCAAACCCGTGACGCCGCTTCGGGGGATCATGCTTAAGTCCATCCTGTCAGTCAGAGTTGATCAGACGTTGGATCAGTTACTGAATTTTTTTGAGGAACATGACTTTCTGGGTGTACCGGTTGTGGATAGCGAACAGCAACTGGTCGGTGTAGTCCTGCGAAAAGATGTACTGGAAGCAGTCGCTGACCGTAGTGATGCCGATCTGATGCGCTCCCGGGGTATCGTAGGAGGAGAAGAACTGAGGAGTATGCCGCTTTCGCTGAGGTCAAGAAGAAGGCTGTCCTGGTTAAGTGTTAACATTGTTTTGAATATCATCGCGGCCAGTGTGATTGCTGCGTACCAGGATACGCTTAGCTCAGTGATTGCCCTGGCGGTTTTTCTGCCTATCATCTCTGATATGAGCGGTTGCTCGGGTAATCAGGCGGTGGCAGTAAGTATGCGTGAGCTGTCGCTGAATATCATCAAGCCACACGAACTACTGCGGGTTTTGTGGCAGGAATTCTCGGTCGGGCTTATCAACGGGACTATTCTCGGAATCCTGATCGGCCTGGCAGCCTGGCTATGGAAGGGCAACCCTTATCTGGGCCTGGTAGTAGGCGGCGCGCTCACCATCAACACCATGGTGGCCGTAAGCCTGGGAGGCGCTATCCCACTATTGCTCAAGAAATTTGGGATGGACCCGGCCCTTGCATCTAGCCCGATTCTGACAACTTTTACAGATATGTGCGGTTTTTTCCTGGTTCTGAGCCTGGCCCAGGCCATGCTGCCACTGCTGGTATAGTTCCTTGCGGCTTCAAAACTATTTTGTGCTTTATCATCTTTATATAATATGTCCTGCTAATTTTTTTTTGCGGACCTAAAATTTTTTAGAAGAAAAATTTCATGAGTAAAGTAAAGGATGATCCATCCGGGAAAAAGGAAAAATCAACCCTATCGGTAAAAAAGCTGCCCCAGGGCCTGAAGGATTTCCTGGAAAATGCAGCTGGCCTGGCCCAGTTTACCGCTTCTTTTTTCAAAGAGCTGTTCAAGCCACCTTATGAATTTGAAGAAACCATCAGGCAGGCTTATCGGCTAGGGTACGGTTCATTTCTGCTGGTAGGCGTATCCAGTTTTATCATGGGCGTGGTATTCACGCTACAAACCCGGCCTACACTGGTAGAGTTTGGCGCTGAGTCATATATCCCTTCCATGGTTACCATCGCCATTATCAGAGAAATTGGTCCGGTAATTACCGGCCTGATCTGCGCTGGTAAAGTTGGGTCAGGGATAGGAGCAGAACTGGGTTCCATGAAGGTGACTGAGCAGATAGATGCTATGGCGGTTTCGGGTACCAACCCTTTTAAGTACCTGGTAGTGACCCGCGTACTGGCTATGAGCATTATGTTGCCTATACTGGTGTTTTACGCTGACCTGATCGGTATGATCGGCTGCTACTTTGCGGTCAATATTGCAGGAAATGTGTCTTATACCCTCTTCTTCCAGGAGAGTATCGCCGCCATAGATTTCATGGATATTTTTCCGGCAACCATCAAGTGTATCTTCTTCGGTTTCGGGATCGCCCTGGTAGGATGTTTTAAAGGCTATACCACCAGCAAAGGTACAGTAGGGGTAGGCATGTCGGCCAACTCTGCAGTAGTTGTAGCTTCCCTGATGGTTTTCCTGATAGATCTGATTGCGGTACAGTTAACCCAAATATTCAGCTAATATGGCAGCTACTGATGTACAAAATGCGGAAAATGAAGGAAAAGTACAGCAAAATGAAAATGTACTGGTAAGTGCCCGGAACTACCGCAAAGATTTTGGTGGGACGCCGGTGCTGAAGAATATCAACTTTGACCTGCACCACAAAGAAAATATTGTTTTCCTGGGCAAATCGGGCTCAGGTAAATCCGTGCTGATCAAAAGTATGGTAGGGCTGCACCGGCCTACTGCCGGACAACTCAAAGTGCTGGATTATGACCTGATGCATATATCGGACAAGGAACTGGTGGACCTGCGAAGAAAGGTAGGCTATCTCTTCCAGGGAGGAGCCCTCTATGACTCTATGACCGTCCGTGAAAATATGCGTTTTCCGCTGGAGCGCCAGTTAGACCCTCCTTCAGAAGACGAAATGGAAGAACTGGTGAAAGATGGGCTGGAAAGCGTGGGGCTTGGGCACACTGTGGATAAAATGCCTTCTGAGCTGTCAGGGGGAATGAAAAAGAGGATCGCCTTGGCCCGCACACTGGTACTCAGGCCTAAGATCATGCTCTATGATGAGCCTACCACCGGGCTGGATCCTGTCACTTCCAAGGAAATCAGCCAGTTGCTGCTGGACATGCGGGAGAAGTATGACATTACTTCTATTGTGGTTACCCATGATATCTCAAGCGCAGAAATGGTCTCAGATAAACTCTATATCCTCAAAGAGGGAGAGTTTGGTGCGGAAGGTACTTTTGACGAACTGGCTCAGTCGGAGGAAGAATGGATCAGAGCATTTTTTGAATAAGGATTTTTTTAGATATACAATAAGATGAATAAAATAAAGCTAGGATTTTTTGTCGTGCTGGGTCTACTCATATTTGTAGGTGCCATATTTTTTATTGGAGCTCGTCAGAACCTGTTTGGGAGTAATATCTCTGTTATGGCGATTTTTAACAGTGTAGAAGGCCTGCAGGTAGGTAGCCAGGTCAGGTTTTCAGGTATTAATATCGGTACGGTAGAGGGTATCCGGATTAAGAGTGATTCTACCGTAGTGACTTCCTTGATGCTGGAGGAAGACGCCAGTCAGTTTGTAAAGGAAGACGCTGTGGCCACCATTACCACTGCCGGTCTGATGGGCAACAAGATTGTCAATATCGCTTCCGGTTCTCCAACAGCCAGTAGCATTGATAACGGTGATACCCTGCAGACTACTTCTCCCGCCAGCCTGGAAGATATCATGTCTGATCTGAAGGCCACTACCGAAAGTGCCAAAACAATCGCCGACAATATCGCTACCATCAGTACCAGAATTGAGGAAGGAAGGGGACTGATCGGTAACCTGGTTTCTGACACAACTCAGTACGAAGAGATTGAAAATATTATCACCTCCTTTGAACTGGCCAGCAGCAACATACAGAACATTTCACGAGATATAGAAGTGCTAACCTCCAATACCCGACAGGGTGAAGGGGCGCTGGGTAAACTGATGGCTGACCAGGAAACTGCCAGAAAAGTGGAGGTGCTGATAGATTCTCTTTCCAAGACGGGAAAAATCTCTACCGATGTGGCGCAGAATATTCTGCAGTTTTCTGAGAAACTGAATAACGAGAATGGGACTATTGACAAGATTCTGACAGATTCTGTCTTTGCCAACGAGATTGACAGCACCATCACGGAGGTAAAACAGGCTTCGGAGGAAATAGACCGTACTGCCGATAAAATTAACAGCAGCTGGATTCTAAACCTCTTTGGTGGAGGAAGTGATGATGAGAAGAAAAATGATTAACAGTTAAAAGCCAGCCCCGTCCTGATAACAGAACGGGGCAGAACTTGTGCAGTACACAATTTATCTCTAAGCTTCCTGGTTGCATTCTTTGATGCTGTCCAGGAGTACATCTACTACCTTGTTTAATTCCTCCATGCTGATGACCAGGGGAGGCACCAGACGAACGATGTTATCACCAATGGCATTGGCAATCACACCTTTCTCCATCATTTTAAACACCACCGGGCGGGAAGGAATATGTAGCTCAATACCGATCATCAGGCCGCGGCCGCGTACATCAGCGATACTCTTTTCCTGTTTGGCCTCAGCCTTCAACCTTTTCATGATGTTAGCACCGTTGACATAAGCTTTGTCAAAAAGCTTTTCTTCCTCTATGGCTTCTATGGTGGCCAGGGCAGCGGCGCAGCCCAGCGGATTGCCGCCAAAGGTAGTTCCATGGTCGCCAAAGTCCAGTGCTTCAGCAGTCTTCTGACGGGCTATCACTGCACCGATAGGAAAACCTCCCCCCAGCGCTTTGGCCAGGCTCATGATGTCAGGCATGACGCCATACCCCTGAAAAGCAAAGAAATTGCCGGTACGGCCCATCCCTGTCTGTATTTCGTCAAATATCAGGACAATATTCTTTTCGTCACAGAGCTTTCTCAGGCCTCGCAGGAAGTGCAGGTCGGCCGGATGGATACCGCCTTCACCCTGTATCGGCTCTACCATGATGGCCCCAGTCTGCTCAGTAATCGCTTCTTCCACTGCCTGAAGGTCGTTGAACTGAATCAGTTTGAAACCCTGCGGAATTGGCTCAAAACCTTTCTGGTACTTAGGACGACCTGCGGCAATGGTAGCCAGGGTGCGGCCATGAAAGCAGCCGTCCATGGTGATGATTTCTCCGCCTCTGCCGAATTTGTGTCCGTGTTTGCGCGCCATTTTGATCGCTAGTTCGTTGGCTTCAGCACCGGAGTTGGTGAAAAATACCCTGTCCATTCCCGAGATATTGACCAGCTTCTGAGCAAGTAAGGCCTGGGGTTCACTGAGGAAAAGGTTGGAAATGTGCATCAGCTTTTCGGCCTGCTCCTGTATGGCTTTGACCACTTTAGGGTGGCAGTGGCCCACGCTGTTGACGGCGATGCCAGCCAGCGCATCTATGTATTCTTTGCCGTCCAGGTCCCAAAGTTTAGCGCCCTTGCCATGAGACAGGGTAAGGGGGTACCTTTTGAAAACCTGTAAATAATAAGCGTTATCAAGGTCTTTGGGGTGTGTAGCGGTATTGATGGTATCCTGAGAGGAATGCATAAGGTTTAAAAATTTTATTGATCAACAGAGACAAATTTACCAATTATTTGGTCAAGGTGCTAATCGCTCAATGATCCATTCCTGCTGCTCGTTCAGGGTAAAGCGGATACGGTCGTGCAGTCGGCTGGGCCTGCCCTGCCAGAATTCTATCATTTCGGGTATTAGCGCGAATCCTCCCCAGTGTTCAGGGAGCGGCACTTCCTGTCCCGCAAACTGGTCTTCCAGCGTTTGTTGACGGTTTTCCAGGAAGTCTCTGCCGGGAATTACTTCACTTTGTGGGGATACCCAGGCACCTATCTGGCTTCCCCGCGGACGGCTGTGAAAGTAGCTGTCAGAAGTCTGCCTGGCTACTTTACTCACCTTGCCCTCTATCCTGACCTGGCGTTCCAGTTCAATCCAGAAAAAAGTAAGGGCTGCCCAGGGGGTATGCGCCAGTTCCTGCCCTTTTCTGCTCTGGTAATTGGTATAAAAGATGAATTGTCCTTCCTCTATGCCTTTCAGCAGGACCACCCGCCCTGCGGGCTTGCCTTCTGCGTTGACAGTAGAGAGGTGCATGGCATTTGGCTCTGCCAGTGCTGCCTGCCGGGCCTCTTCAAACCACTTCTGAAATTGCGCCACCGGATCGCGTAGTACATCACTGGCATCCAGCGACTGGCGGGAATAATCCTTACGCATATCAGCGATTGATACACTCATGCTGCTAAATAATTGGATGAAAATTTACTTAATAATTTCCGGGAGCAGGAAATTGTTTATCAGAAAGGCGCCCGGTCATCAGAATAAGGATCATCATGCTCATCCGACTGATCATCACCCGGACTGAAGCGTTTGTTTGCTTTGCTGGCAAAGGTGACGATGTTGGACTCATTAAATTCCTCCGAGCTTCCCGCGCTGACCAACTGGTTTCCGTAGGTGCTGCCATCAAAGGAAGTATCGTCCAGGTCGGTGAATTTGGTAAACTTACCGATAAACTTAAGCCTTACAGTATCCAGCGCACCATTCCGGTGTTTGGCAATGATCACCTCGCCGGTACCCTGAACCGGCTGGTTATCCTCGTCTTCGGTGATGCCGTAGTATTCCGGCCGGTAGAGGAACATAACCATATCAGCATCCTGCTCAATAGAACCTGATTCCCTGAGGTCAGAAAGCTGGGGGCGTTTATCTCCACCCCGGGTTTCTACTGCCCGGCTCAGCTGGGAGAGTGCCAGTACCGGCACATCCAGCTCTTTGGCGATATTTTTCATGGCCCGCGAAATGGAGGCGATCTCCTGTTCACGGTTGCCCTGGTTGCCTTTGGAACTGTCGCCCGACATCAGCTGCAGGTAATCCACGATGATCAGTTCTATATTATGCTGTGCTTTCAGTCTCCGGCATTTGGAGCGGAGTTCGCGGATGGACAGGGCTGGGGTGTCATCAATATAAATGGGGGCCTCGGTCAGATCAGCAGTTTTGTGGTAGAGCTGTTCCCACTCAAAATCAGCCAGGCTACCCTTTTTGATCTTTTCACTTTCCAGCTGTGCTTCTGCAGAAATAAGGCGATTGACCAGCTGCACTGCCGACATTTCCAGGGAGAAAATGGCAACTGCATGCCCGAACTCCACCGCTGCATTTCGCATGGCCGAGATTACGAATGCCGTTTTACCCATTCCCGGTCTTGCAGCGATGATGACCAGGTCAGATTTCTGCCAGCCGGAAGTGACCCGGTCCAGGGCGGTAAATCCGGTAGGCACACCGGTAAGACCATCCTTTTTGTGTTTTTTGGCCTCAAGCTCGTTGATGGCATCCCGCATGATGGAACGCATATCCGCATAGTTTTTCCGGATATTGGACTCAGAAACACCAAATATCCGCTGCTCTACCTTATCCAGCAGGTTAAAGGTATCGGTAGTGTCTTCATAAGCTTCCTGTTCTATTTCGGAGGCGATGGTGATCAGTTCGCGCTTGATGGCCATTTCTGAGACGATACGTGCGTGGAATTCCACGTTGGCCGCAGAGTTTACCTTCTGGGTAAGTCCGCTGATGTAAAAGGCGCCTCCGGCAAACTCCAGTGTGCCGTTTTTACGGAGTTGGTTGGTGACCGTAAGAATATCTATCGGCTCTGAATTATCAAAAAGTTGCAGAATGGCCTGGAATACTTCCCGGTGGCTATCCTTGTAAAAACTCTCCGGTTTCAGGATTTCAATGACAATGGTAAGTGCCTCTTTCTCCAGCATCAGCGCACCCAGTACCGCCTCTTCCAGATCAGTTGCCTGCGGGGGTAATTTGCCCAGGCTATTAAGACCTGACTTGTTCAGCAGACCATTGATCCTGTTCCTTCTGTTATTTTTCGTATTGCTGGCCTGATTGCCAGGATTTTCGCTGCTCATAGATCTGGTTGGCGTTGTCTTAAGATAAACCGATTTCTGCGGGATGATTAATTTACAAAATTTTACGTCTCACTCATAAAGAAATTGTCTGACTATCCCCCGGATGTGGGCTAAGTAGCTGACTATCACCGCGTAATTATTTTCATACCACAAACCGGGTCCCTTCCAGGAAAAAAAGGGAGGCAAACATAAGAAATTTTGGGTTGAGATGTAAGGGAAAAACACATGAATATGAGAATAATTAAACTGCATACCAGCAGGCTTTAAGTGCTCCTTTTTCCGTATTTACTTTGGTTTATTTTTGGATCATCGGGAGTGTCTTTGGCTTTAATGTAATCAGTGAGTTCAGTTTTATCCCAGAAGGCAACTTTTATCATGCTGGCGGCTTTGGCAATCACATGGGCGGCAATAGGGGAGGTGAGTATAATAAAAATTACAATTACCAAAACTTTGACCATGGCCTCTATTGTATTAAAAAATAACCCTACTCCTATCATCATCAGGCCCAGGCCAATGGTAGAGGCTTTGGTTACCACAGACGTACGTATATAAAAGTCAGGCAGACGAATAATGCCGATGGAAGCGATGAGCATAAATAGCACACCGGTGAGTATGAAAAATGAAACAGTAATCTCTAACATAACTATTCTTTTTGAATGAGATAGTAGGCAAAAGCCAGTGTGCCCAGAAAGGCAATCAGCGAAAGGATCACCGCGGCATCTATCAGCAAAGCCATCTCACTGATACATGCGTAAAGCGCGATGATCGCTATAAGGTGATACGACATCAGGTCCAGCGCAGTAAGGCGATCAACGATACTGGGGCCTTTCACAAAGCGGTAACTTACCATAAGCACTGCTGCGGCCATGATAAATATGCTGATGGTTAGTACGGTATTCATACAGCTTGATTTGAGATACGGATAATTTTTTGTTCAAAGCCTTCTTTAATACTTTTTCGGAAGTCTGCAGGCTGGTTGCCACTGTATAGGGTGTGTACAAAAAGAGACTTTCGGTCTTCTGATACATCTATGCTCAGGGTCCCCGGGGTCAGCGTGATCATATTGGCCAGAAGCATAATTTCCAAATCAGTACTTACGTCAAGTGGAACGATTATCACCGCCGGATGCATCCTGTCTTTAGGGGAAAGTACTTCATAAGTAACCTTTAAGTTGGCCCTCACGAGTTCTTTAAGGAAAAAGCCTGTAAGGCTTAAGATACTTGGTAATTGCCTGAAGAACCTTTTGTGATAAATAAACGATATCGCCCAGAGCATGAAGCATACCACAACAAACGCTGCTATGGTAATAATGCCTGTCCATTCCCAAAAATTCAGGTAGTTTTTGAGCAAGCCAGTGATGATGACTGCCAGCATAAGATTTATCAGGTAAATCCACATAGATTGTTAGTTTTTTCTGCTCCCCAATACTTTTTCAATATAAAGCTCCCTATTCAGCAAATGGTCTGCTGCTGTCTCAGACCAGCTGATCACCTGTTCAGGAAAGAAGCTCATGGTAAGAATAACGATCGACAGGCTACCTACTGTCAGGTACATGCCGCGATGTACTGTTGCAAACTTCACCTCGCTTATCCTGCGTCTGGGAGCTTGTTGTTCTGGCTCTTTTTGTAAAAAAATATTCAGCCAGATCCGGTTTACCACAAATAAAGTCAGCAGCCCGGTAGCCAGAGAAACTCCCACGATAAGATAATTACCGTTGATCAGGCCCGCCTGTGCCAGGATATATTTGCCCCAGAAGCCGGTAAGCGGCGGTATTCCTGCCAGTGACATGGCACATACGAAAAAACAAAAGGATAATACAGGCAACTGCCGGTAAATGCCGCCTCCTTTGCTGAACTGATAGTTGTTCTGGTGCTGCCCTATCAGGCCACCTACAAAAAAAAGATTTGCTTTCACCAGGATACTATGCAGGATATAATATACCGCTCCGGCGATGGCCAGGTGCGTACCTATTCCGATTCCCATCACCATATAACCCATATGGCTGATGATCAGGTAAGAGAGTATCTTGCGGTAGTCAGTCTGTGCGATAGCACCCATGATGCCTACCAGCATGGTCAGGCCGGCCAGTCCGAGAAAAAGGTGCCGCATGGCCTGGTTATCTGCCGGGAAGATAAAAATTGCGGTCCTGAACAATGCATAGATGCCTACTTTGGTTAGCAGACCTGCGATAATGGCCGATATAGCGATTGGCGGCGTATGGTAGGAAGCAGGCAACCAGAAAAACAGTGGAAACAGGGCAGCTTTGATGCCGAAGCTCACCACGAAAAAAACAAGGCCGATTTGCGCTACTGCCGACGTCCCTTCGCTATGCATTTTTACCGAAAGGTCAGCCATGTTGGTGCTGCCTGCTACACCATACATGATACCAATGGCTGTCAGAAATAGACTGGAGGCAATAAAATTAATGGTCACATATTTAACGGCCCCTTCCAGTTGCTCTTCTTCTCCGCCCAGGGTCAGTAATACAAAAGAGGCTATCAGCATGACTTCAAACCATACATAAAGGTTGAAGATATCCCCGGTAATCAAAGCCCCGTGGATACCAAATATCATGAAAAGCAGTGCTGGATAATAACCGTATAACTTTCGTTCTTTGCTGATGCTGGAGTGAGATAGAGAATAAAAATACAGGAGGAAACTTAAAATAGCACTAGCGGTAAGCATTAGCGCACTGAGCATATCCGCTGCCAGTGTAATGCCGAAAGGAGCTTTCCAACCGCCCACCTGTAAATTGAGCATGCCCGTATCTGCGATCTCCAGCAATATCCAGCAGCTGGATAACAATGAGATAATACCCGAAAACAAGTAAATAAGCTGCTGTGCCAACAATTTTTTCCAAAAGAAAACACACAGGATAGCTGCCAGTAGTGGGGTCAGGAAAGGTAAAAGCAGGATGTAGTCTATACTAATCATGATCCTCCCTGTCAGTGTTTCTTAACTTATCCAGGTCACTTGTTCCGGCAGTAAAGTGTACCCTCTTCAGCAGTACAATCGCAAAGGCCTGTATCCCAAGACCGATGACAATGGCTGTCAGGATCAGTGCCTGGGGCAGCGGGTCTGCCAGTTCGCCTACATCCGGGTTGCCATCTGAGACAAAAGCCGGCATGCCCCGGACGATACCACCTGCGGTAAACAGAAAAAAATTGCTGGCATGGGCAAAAAGAATAATCCCCATGACCAGCTTGATAAAGCTGCGGTGCATCAGCAGGTAGAGTCCTGCTGCGTACAGCGTTCCGGTGATAATGGCCATAAAAATTTCCATTAATTGGTTTCCTCCATAATATTAAAAGCTATTTTTAGTACGATACCGATAACCAGCAGATAAACGCCTAAGTCAAACAGGGTTGGTGTGCCTACTTTGCCGATCAGGGGTATCTCAAAAGGGACCCACATGCCTTCCAGGAACTGATGTGATAAAATAATGGGTAATACTGCTGCTACAAAAGCGCATAACAGTCCGGTTGCAATAAGTATCATTGAATTAATACTGAAGGTTTTTTGGGTTTCATTTGACCCGTATGCCATCATGTGTAACAAAAAGCCGATAGAGGCAATCAATGCCGCAATAAAGCCACCTCCCGGCAGGTTATGTCCCCTGAAAAAGACATACACCGAGAAAAGTATAAATATTGGGAGTAGTATGTTTACCGCTTTTGCCAGTATTAATGTTCTCATTGCTCTCCTTTCTTTAGGTTGAGGCTGGATAAGGCCAGTATGCCCAGGGCAGTAATGCCCAGCACACTGATTTCGCCCAGGGTGTCCAATGCCCTGAAGTCAATCAGGATAACATTGACTACATTTTCCCCTTTACCTTTTGGCTTGCTCTCCGTCAGGTAGTATTCTTTAAATTCAGATACCATGGGTACCTCAATGATACTGAGCAATATCAGTGTCATCATAGCACCGAAAAGTACTGAGAGGAAAATGTGTCTTATACGCCTTCTGTTGCTACGGATTATCTTGTGTCGGGGCAGGCGGTTTAGTATCAGCATAAATAATACGATAGTGATGGTTTCTACCAGGAACTGGGTCATGGATACGTCAGGAGCACTGAAGAAGGCAAAAACAGCGGCTACACCAAAGCCCAGCATACTGGCTGAGAGTAATATGTTGAGCCGCGATCTTGAGTAAAAAATCATCACCATACCCAGTAGCATGAGTATAAAAGGAATGAACTCATAAATACGGCTGATGGAAAAGGGCAGATTGATACTGATCTGGTCAGGAAATAAATCCAGTACAAAATAAGTGAAGCCGCTTAGTAACAGGAGAAAAGAAAATATGGTAAAGATATAATTGCGGAGGTAGCCGTTTTGCAATATACCGCCTGTTCGTCTGGATACCTGCTCCAGCATGCTCAGGGTAGTAAAGTAAAGTCTTTCGGGAGCCAGACGGTACTGATGATTTGAGAAAGCGAAAAACTTCCGGATGGCATGCCTTGCCCGGTATATGAACCAGCCGCATAGGTATGTGATCAGGCTCAGCAGTAGCACCCAGTTAAACCCATGCCACAGCGCCAGTTCTACTTCGCTGCTTTTACCAATGATCCGGCTCACTGCCGGACTGAGCAGGTCTTTGCTCAGTCCTTCGTTAATAAATCCGGTAAATAGTCCGGTGCCGGCCATCAGCAGCGGCGGGAGCCACATCACCCAGGGTACCGGATGGGGAGATTTGGGTGGGTTTTCTTCTTTGGCTTGAAAGAACAAACCGTATCCGATAATCAGTGCAATCGCCACGTACAAGGCACTGGCAGCGAAGAATGCAGCCGTACTCAGTATGCTGAGTGCAGGAGCATGCAGGCTGGCTTCGTAGATTTTTTCTTTTCCAATAAATCCCAGCGCAGGAATCAACCCTGCCATGGCGATGCTGGCCATAATAGCAGCGGCGGCAGTCCAGGGCATTTTCCTGAGAAGCTTGCCCAGGGAACGAATGTCTTTGGTACCGCTTTCATGGTCAATGTTACCGGCTACCAGGAACAGGCTTCCCTTATAAAGTGCATGCACCAGCAGGTAAACCAGGGCTGCTTTCAGGGCGGTATCTGTGCCAATTCCGATAGCCGTGACCATCAGCCCCAGCGCACTGACGGTGATATAGGCCAGTATCTTCTTCAGATCAAATTGTACGAAAGACATCACCGCAGCAAAAACCATGGTGATAGAGCCTACGATGATCAGCGAATATGACCAGCCGGCAGTGCCGTGCATGAGGGGCTGAAACCGCATCAGCAGGAATATACCTGCTTTGACCATGGTAGCTGAATGCAGATAGGCGCTTACCGGGGTAGGGGCAGCCATGGCATTGGGTAGCCAGAAGTGAAAAGGAAACTGGGCTGATTTGGTGAAAGCCCCGGCCAGCAGCAGGATCATGATAGCCAGTATATATGGGCTGTTTTGTATATCCTGCGTCAGGATTTCATCAATGCTGAAGCTCCCGGCGGCCATACCAATCAGGATTAGCCCGGCCAGAAGTGCCAGACCACCCCCCGCGGTGACCAATAAAGCCTGCAGCGCCGCGCGCCTGGCTTCTTCCTTCTCATTTTCATAGCTGATAAGCAGGTAAGAGCTGATGCTGGTCAGTTCCCAGAAGATATACAGTTGTATCAGGTTG
This sequence comes from uncultured Porifericola sp., assembly GCA_964518125.1. Classification (GTDB taxonomy): domain Bacteria; phylum Bacteroidota; class Bacteroidia; order Cytophagales; family Cyclobacteriaceae; genus Catalinimonas. Next base: position 9,389 of record CAZFFW010000032.1, on the reverse strand, counting down.
CCTGATAGTACCAGCCCCAGCATGGACGCCATAAATACCAGCATATAGGCAAAAAAGCGGTTGGCATGTGCATCGCCCTGCATATATCCGGCACTGTAGAGCAGGATGAGCGCGCCAAACGTGGTGATCAGCAGGGCAAAGAATAGACTTAGCCCGTCGAGGTAGAATACAAGGTCTACATCAAGCGACGGAACCCAGGCATACCGAAAGCTCAGGGACTCTCCCCCGTGGATAGTGCCGCTGAAACTAAAAAAGTATATCGCCATAGCAGCCACACCCAATACAGTGGCTGCCGCTATCAATTTGGGGAACAGACGATAAAAAAATGCACAGAGCAGGGCTAAAAAATACCCTCCCAGAACCGCTAACAGCATGAATTAAAAATTTAAGGCATGGCTTAAAAGTAATAACTCAACCGCAGCGGCAGGAAGTTGTTTGTAAAAGCTTATATCTTCAGCAGGGCCTGCAGGAAACTCATATTGGCGTCTTTCTTTTTGACTACAAAAACAGGAATGTGGTTTTCGTAGTGTAAGATATCGTCGGCCACGCTTCCCAGCAGGATAGACGCAGCCTGTGTCCGGCCCTGTGAACCTATCAGGATCATGTCCACATCTTTTTCCACGGCAAAGTCATTCAGTTCGTCATGTACCTTGTCGTCTTCGCTGAGGGTATAGCGGACTTCGCACAGGCCGCTGTCAATATCGTGCTTGCTGAAGAACTTGTTGGCATCATTCTGGGCGTGCCCTTTCATGATCTCACCAAATTCCTCAAAGCTTTTGCCGGTTTTGTGGTAGCCGTGGGGCACAGTATAGACATGGTGGGCATAGACCGTCACTTCATCTCCTCTGTCTTTAAAGTGCAGCGCCTGCTCCAGGGCCATTTTGGAGTTTTCCGAAAAATCAGCCGCCACCATCACACTGTCTATTTTGATATCGGCCCCTTTGGGAACAAATAGCACTGAGCAATGGCTTAGCTCAGCGATCTTACCATGTTTTACCTTGGGCTTGCCTTTGCTGGTGTGCTTACCCATGACCATCAGGTCTACATCTTTTCGCTTGGCATACTTAAGCAATACATCGGTAGGGTTACCCTCCAGTATGTCAATGTGGGTTTCGGCATTTTTGACCTTTCCGAAATACTGATCTACCGTGAGCTGGACCTGGTGTTTGATGGTCTCATCAACCGGGGCAAGTACATCCTGGTACTTCTCACGCATCTCTGCAGGAAGGTTCAGGTCTTTGGCAACATGCAAAAAATAGACGGTATCTGCATCTACTAACCTGGCAATCTCTGATGAGTATCGGATGACGTCTTCATCCATGTGGCTTAGGTCAACACAAACTAAAATTCTCTTGAGCTGGTACATAGGTTTTTGTTTTCAGGTAAGAACAGGATCTGATCCTTCATGGCTCTCAGGCTTATCGGCCCTGGTAGTATCAGGCAAATTAAAGTAACTTATCAAATACCTGGAAAGATTTTTAGCCTATTTTACTAAAAATTTGCCGTTCATGAAGCATGACTTTGGTATTTCTGTCTCCTTCGTCAGTAGATTGCAGGTGGGCGGCTGGCCTTATCAGTGCCTTTGGTTTGTCGCTAAGGGTTTTTGTCTTAATTTTGATCCCTGAAACTTTAGGAGTAAGAGAAGATTTTCCATAATCATATTTTTTATGCAAAACAACATTTCCCGGGTCCACTTCATCGCTATCGGCGGTAGTGTCATGCACGACCTCGCTTTGCACCTGCACGACAAAGGCTTGGACGTCAGTGGATCAGACGATGAAATATACGATCCTGCCAAATCCGCGCTGGCTGCCAAAGGCCTGCTGCCGGAGGAATTCGGGTGGTTTCCTGATAAAATCACCACGGATCTGGATGCCATCATCCTGGGGATGCACGCCCGGCCGGATAATCCCGAACTGAAGCGGGCCAGGGAGCTTGGCCTGCAGGTGTATTCTTATCCTGACTACATTTACGAACAAAGTAAGGATAAGCAGCGCATCGTCATTGCCGGAAGCCACGGCAAGACCACCATTACCTCCATGATCCTGCACGTATTGCAGGAAATGGGGCGCGAATTTGACTACGTCATCGGTGCCCGTACCGCTACCGTCAAAGGCATGGTACAGCTGACGGATGCGCCCATCATCATCATTGAAGGCGATGAGTACCTGACCTCGCCCGTGGACAGCAGTCCTAAATTTCTCAAGTACAAGCACCATATCGGCCTGATCAGCGGTATTGCCTGGGACCATTATAATGTATTCCCTACGCTGGACGATTATGTAAAGCAGTTTGAAATGTTTGCCGATGCCTCTCCCAAAGGCGCTAACCTCATTTATTGTGAGGAAGATGACCTGGCCACAGTGATCGGCAGAAAAGAGAGGCCCGACGTCAACCGCATAGAGTACCACGCCCATCCGCATGTGGTCAGGAATGGACAAACCTACCTCCAAACCGATGATGGGGAAGTGCCTGTCCGGGTATTTGGCTATCACAACATGCAGAACCTCAGCGGAGCGCTGGAAGTGTGTAAGCGCATCGGAATTCTCAAAGAAGACTTTTACCAGGCTGTGTCCAGCTTCAGCGGGGCCAGCAAACGCCTGGAACTGATCGCCAAAAACGAGCATACCGCTGTCTACAAAGACTTTGCCCATGCCCCTTCCAAGCTGATGGCCACCACCCGGGCGGTAAAGCAGCAGTTTCCTAAGCGCCAGCTGATCGCCTGCATGGAATTGCATACCTTCAGCAGCCTTAACCGGGAGTTTGTAAACCAGTACCAGGATGCCCTTAACGATGCTGACATCGGTATCGTGTACCACAATCCCGAAGTTTCGCGCCATAAGAAGCTGGAACCCCTGGATGATGCCATCATACAGGAAGCATTTAACCGTCCTGATATCAAAGTATTTACCAAAACGCAGGAGATGCAGGCATTCCTGAAAAACCAGTCCTGGGCCGATAAAAACCTGCTGCTGATGAGCTCGGGTAATTACGGCGGCATGGACCTGGATGCCTTTGGTAAATCAATCGTTGAGAATAAATCCTAGCAAAGCGTAAAGCATAACCATGAATTTGAAACTGAAAAACCCGCTGGCCTTTTTTGACCTGGAAACTACCGGCACCAACGTATCCAAAGACCGTATCATTGAGATACACATCATCAAAATGATGCCCAACGGGGAGGCAGAAGAGAAGAACATGCGCGTACATCCGCAGATGCCCATACCGGCAGAGTCCAGCATGATCCACGGTATTTATGATGAGGATGTCAAAGACCTGCCACCCTTCAAATCTGTCGCCAAGGTGCTGCACAAATTCCTGGAAGGCTGCGATCTCTCCGGCTTCAACATCATCCGTTTTGATGTGCCCATGCTGGTGGAAGAGTTTCTGCGGGAGAATATTGACTTTGACATCAGCCACCGCCGGCTGGTGGACTCACAGAAGATCTTCCACATGATGGAAAAACGTACATTGTCGGCAGCCTATGAGTTTTACTGCAAGAAAACACTGACCGATGCCCACAGTGCGGAAGCTGATACCCGCGCCTCCATGGAAGTCCTCTTTGCCCAGGTAGAGAAATACAAGGGACAGCCGGTCACGGATACCCAGGGCAACCATGTAGGTACAGTAAAGGAAGATGTGGACTCCCTGCACGACATCTCCAGCACCAAAATGGTAGACCTGGCCGGGCGATTTATATTTAATGACGATGACGTTGAGGTTTTTAACTTTGGTAAGTTTAAAGGCCGTGCCGTACTGGACGTACTGCAGGCCGAACCAGCCTACTACGACTGGATGATGAAGGGTGATTTCCCGCTGGACACCAAAAGAAAGTTAACAGAAATCAGGCTGAGGAGTTTCAAATACAAGCGATAGTGGATGACTTCAGCTGTGAAATGAATGCATAGATCGGGCTCGGTGTAGATTTTTAGTTGATGGTAAACATTCATAACTTGAGCTTAACATTTTTACATATACTGCACAAAACAACCCCTTACACATGGCCAAAACCATTATTGTATCTAATCGCCTGCCTATCAAAATCCAGCGAAATGATAAAAGACAGCTAGAATACCATACCAGTGCCGGTGGACTTGCCACAGGTCTGGGTTCCATCTACAAAGAGGGCAACAACCTCTGGATCGGATGGCCCGGGCTGGTGTCCAACCGCAAGGATGAAAAGGCTGAAATAACCGAAGCTATCTCCAAGGAGAGCATGGTCCCCGTCTTCCTGACCGATGAGGATATCAAGGATTTCTATGAAGGCTTCAGCAACGAGACATTATGGCCAAACTTTCACTATTTCATCCAGTATGCCATATACGACCCCAAGCTGTGGGAAGCTTATAAGCGGGTAAACCGTAAATTTGTGGATGAGATAGCCAAAAAATGCGATCCTGATGATACCCTCTGGATACACGACTACCAACTCATGCTGGTGCCGGGCATGCTCAGGGAACGCTTTCCCCAGGCCAGCATTGGCTTCTTCCTCCATATCCCTTTCCCTTCTTATGAGATCTTTCGCCTGATCCCCTGGCGTAAGGAGTTGCTCAATGGCGTACTCGGCTCCGACCTCATCGGTTTCCATACCTACGATGACATGCGCCACTTCCTCAGCTCCGTAAGCCGCCTGGCAGGGCTGAGCAATACGCAGGGGCAGGTAGTGGTCGGCAACCGTACCGTGATGGTGGATTCCTTCCCCATGGGTATTGACTATGATAAATATGCCCAGGCAGCGGCATCGCCCGAAGCTCTGGAAAGAGAAGTGCATTACCGCATCTCGCTGGGAGACCAGAAGCTGATCCTGGCCATTGACCGCCTGGACTATTCCAAAGGTATCCCGCAGCGACTGCGTGCTTTTGAAATGCTGTTTGAGCACTATCCCCAGTACCGCGACAAAATATCCCTCATCATGGTGGTAGTGCCTTCGCGCGACCAGGTGGGTAAGTACAAAGAACTCAAGGAGGAGGTAGACCGCCTGGTAGGCCGTATCAACGGGCGCTTTGGCAAGATCAACTGGACGCCGATCCATTTCTTCTATCGCTCCTTTCCGCTGGAAGAACTCTCTGCCTTCTACCGTATGGCCGACGTAGCCCTGGTAACCCCCATGCGCGACGGTATGAACCTGGTATGTAAGGAATTTATCGCCAGTAAGATCAACCGCAAAGGTGTGCTGATCCTCAGCGAGATGTGCGGCGCTTCCAAGGAGCTTTCCGACTCCATCCTGATCAATCCCAATGATATCAACCAGATCGTAGAAGCCATCCACCGGGCGCTTACCATGCCCGAAGATGAGCAGATCATGCATATTACCAATATGCAGAACTCGCTCCGGCGCTACAATATCACCCACTGGGTAAACCTCTTCATGACCAGCCTGGAAAGTATCAAAAAGACGCAGGGAGGCATGCAAACCCGCAAGATGGACGAACTTTCGCTGGAGAAAATGCTGAAGAACTTCTCCAAGTCCAAACAAAGGCTCATCTTCCTGGACTATGACGGCACGCTTAGCGGCTTTCATGCCGATCCCCGTGATGCCCGCCCTGATGATGAGCTGATGGATATTCTGAAGAAGCTCACCAAAGAAGAAACCAATAAGGTCGTCATCATCAGCGGAAGAGACAAGGATACTTTAGGCGAATGGGTAGGCGGCTTTAAGGTGGATATCATTGCCGAGCATGGCGTATGGATGCGTGAACACGGCAAAGACTGGCGTACCATCGTGGCGATGAAGAATGACTGGAAGAAAGAGATCCTGCCGGTACTGGAGCTGTATGTCAACCGTACGCCTGGTTCTTTCATAGAAGAAAAAGATTTCTCTCTGGTATGGCATTACCGCAAGGTGGAGACCGGTCTGGGAGAGCTGCGTACCCGGGAGCTGACCAGCCACCTCAAATACCTGTCATCTAACAGTAACCTGCAGGTGCTGGAGGGCGATATGGTGGTGGAGATCAAAGACCGGGAGGTAAACAAGGGCCGTACTGCCTCGCAGTGGCTGCAAAAGTTTGAGCATGATTTTGTGATCGCAGTAGGTGATGACTTTACTGACGAAGATACCTTCAAGGCCATGCCCAAAGATGCTTATACCGTCAAGGTAGGCAGTAAAACCTCGGCAGCCCGCTACAGTGTCAATTCTTACCTGGATGTGCGGGACATGCTCAAGGCCATGATCGCCTATTAACGTAAATCTCAAACGCTGCCAAAGCTTTGAGCTTTGGCAGCGTTCAATACCCCCTTCATCCTTCAGGCTACCTTCTGCGACTTTACAGAAATGCCCAGCGCTTCCAGCAGCTGTGGGTTGTCCCGGAGGGCCAGGCGCGCAATCGTGCGGAACTCCCGCATCCATGCCTGCAGTTCCCGCAGGCTCTGGTCGCGGTGGCGGGTAGCCTCTTCTGCCTCTCCCTTTTTCTGCAGGCGCCGGTTTCTGGCAGCGATCAATGCCTCCACACCCGCCTGGTTTTGCGCCAGTTCTTCAGCAGTCAACTGGTACCTGGAAAGTACGTTGGAAGACTGGGCGGCCAGCCGGTAAAAATTGCTGGCCTGCATCTGCCATGCCTCCTTTTTGGTGGAGATCATGCTGATGTTAAACCTGCTCAGCGTAGCCGGTTCATCACGAAACGCCAGCCTTACCGTAGCCACATGCTTCCCGAACAGCTCACGCACCGCTTTTTCCTGCGCACGAAGCTGGGCAGACAGTTCCTGCTTTTCGCCGTAGCGATCGCTCTTTTCATCCTGTAGCAGCAGGGCTGTATTGAGCAGGGTATTCCCTTCCTGCAGGCGCTTGGGGGTAAACCCATAGGCCGACAGCTTCTTCTGGATCTCGGCATGCTCCAGCGCATTGTAGATGGCCGTCTGAGCGGCAGACAGTTTGCCTGATAATGAATGATTTGACATATATGATAATTTAAGTGAGCCCAGGCTGCTACTATACACACACAGTGGCAGCAAGAGTAGAGCAAGATACTAGCCCTTCACGTTTAAATATCAGGCGATTTCCTATTAATAATACCTATGTAATATACATAAGGCAGTATTTACATTAGCTAGGTCATACTGTGGCCGACATGGGTATTTTTTTTGCTCAGGCCAGGACCGGATACGGATAGCAAAAAACGAAATTCATTACACCTCACTATACAAAGGCTGCGAAAACATACGTATTGCCTACACCAAAGCAGTAAATGCCTGACAAAAAAGCGATTTTCATTACTGTCTGCTAACAAAGTAGTCCGAAAGCATACCTGCACCTTACTCCCAGGTGATAAAGTGGTCAGGAAAAAGGGTTTTTGCACACCCCTGAAGCAGTACAGAACCTAAAAAAATGGGCATATGGACATACTGTTATGAGACAAGTCTGCAAGAGACAGGCCACCATCCATGCCATTTACCTGATACCCTCGTCACTACCAAAGACCCTGGACTGTACATAAAAAGCTGTCACAATCCTCCAGTAGGGTGATATAGCAAAGCTGTTACCAGCACTACTCTCGGCAGGAAAGGCGCGTCTCATACGCTGGTAAAGAGGTTTTTGGTAAGAAATCAAAAGGGAAAAAGGCTTATGTATACCTATCATACTTTGCCCATAACAATAAGCGTACATACACTTACTAAGTAATGAAAAATTAACATTGAATGCTTCTTTTGTCAGAATTTATTGAGCATATTACAGCGCGTAAGGCGCAGACATTGATAGAAGTCGTCAGGCACCTGGACTAAAGCATGTGTAAACCACTAAAAACCATCCTACCTGCATGAAAGTACCTATTGTTTCTTTTCTCCTGATATTTTTCTTATCCACCAACGCTTTTGCCCAGCTTGGTCTGAGCTTTCACCAGTCCAACCTGCCCTTTGCCGGTGTCAGCTACGGAATAGGAGAGCGTTTCCTGCCGGAGCTACGCCTGGGCACCGACAATTTTTTTGAAGATACCTCTCTGGAACTGGTCGTTAACTATGTATTTGTGCAGCAGGAAAGTCTGCAGGCTTATGGCGGGCTGGGGGTGAGGGCACAGATCTTTGAAGGCCTGTTGATTCCGCTGGGGATCAATGTCTACCCGTTTGAGGAGAAAAAATTCGGCTTTCATATAGAGCTGGCAGGGCTTTTTGGTGATGGAGAAGGAGGGGGCCTGCTGCGGGGAAGCTGGGGCATCCGGTATCGCTTTCTGAAGGAAGACTGAGCAGGCAAATATATCAGTTTACCTTATGCGGCTGCCCGGGCAGTTACCTATAGAGATAATCAAACTTGCGTTAGAACATATGTGGGGGGGTAGCTCATATTTTATATCCCCATCAATGATCTTGAATCTGTCAATCAAGGCACTAAGTCCCGGTTAGGGACTTGAAGTAGGTAGCTTGACAGCAGGAAAATAAAACAGAAGCGTGCTGTAGGTACGCCATGTAATTTGAGAGATAGGGCAGTATCCATTTAAGCACATTTTGTACCTGACGGCACAACATTAATATGCTCATTTGAAGCGCTACCCACATGATGTCCCTAAAGGGACAGATGGGTTGCCCCTGATTTGTTAAGCACTGATCAAACTTTTACTGATGTTCATCATGAAAAAAACGCTTCTTTTTTGCATATGCTGCTGTCTGTTTTGCAGCGCGGCCTTCGCTCAGGCCAGCTTTGGGCTCAAAGCAGGGGGCATGTTATCCACCAGGGTAACCAATACCCTGGACCATAACCTGGATATTGCCAAACTCTCTTATGTAGGAGGGGTTTTTTATAGCCTCCCCATCCATGAGCAGTTCGGCCTGCAGGTAGAACTACTCTATGCCAACAAGGCCATTGAATTGGAGCGTAGACGTTGGGTTCAGTTGATCAGGGAAGACCTGCACTACCTCAACCTGCCTGTGATGTTGCAGTACAAACTCAAGGAGCGCTTGACCCTGGAACTTGGCCCGGAGATAGGCTACCTGATTGGGCAAAAGCAAGTGGTTAGTAATATAAGTACACAGCGTCCCAGTCCTTTCACCAAGGACTTTGACATGGCCATCAACCTGGGCATTGGATACGAGCCAGTCAACAGGGTTTTGCTGAACCTGCGTTACAACTTTGGCATTTTTGACATAGACAAGCCCTTTCATGAGGTCGTTCCCGGTGCCACTCCGGAAGAGGATAGGCATAGGGCCAACCGGACGCTACAGCTTACTGTGGGCTATCGCTTTAAATAATGAGCTAAAGAAATGATCAGACTTATATTTGCTATAGCCTTGCTGGTCTTCTCCTGCACCCAGGAGATAGACCTCCCTTTCCCCCAGGGCAAAGAGCAACTGGTGCTTAATAGCATCCTGCATCCGGATAGTACCATCAAAGTTTCACTGACTAAGACGCTGCCGATGGGCACTACCGGTTCAGATTTTCCGATAGTGGATAATGCAGAGATACG
>CAZFFW010000031.1:0-40685 GCA_964518125.1 uncultured Porifericola sp. | reverse complement strand
AGCTGGTGATGGGGAATATTTTTATAAATGCCTTTGTAAATGTATTGAGCAGTGCCTCCCGTACCGGCCAGCACCACATTGCGGGGGTTCCAGGTAAATTTGTAGCGCCAGGGATTATCATCCGAACCGGGGGCCATCAAACCGCCAGTGAACGACTGGAAAGAGGTAACTTTTCCTCCCCGGCTGCGGATATCGTCAATACTTTTCATGGCCGACATATGGTCTATACCGGGATCCAGGCCGCATTCGTAGAGAAAGATTAGCCCCTGCTCTTTGATCTGCGCCTCCAGTTGCTGTACGGCATCATCCACATAAGAGGCGGTCAGCAGGTGCTTTTTGAGTTTGATGCAGGACTCGGCCACATGGATATGAAAGCGGGCAGGCAGCATGGAGATGATGAGGGCTGCCGGCTGCATCAGCTTCTCGCGAGCTTCCACATCAAAAATATCCAGCTGTGCGGCCTCCACATTGGCGTAGCGGCTCTCGTACTGCCGGATGATAGCGGCATCGGCATCTACTACCTGTATCAGCCATTCGTTATGCGCTCCTTCACGGCTCAAATAGTCAATCAGGGCTGCCGTAGACCGGCCGGCGCCCAGGATCAGAATTTTCTTCATTTTTCAGTCTGTTGTTAAAAAATATAAAGGCTTAAAGCCTATTCAATGGGTCAAAAATCAATCCAGCCACTGGCCGTATTTATCTGCTAACTTATCATTATTTTCCCCCTATCCTAGTTGTACGCAGGCTTTCTTTTGCGGATGTACTATGTGTGCGCTATTTCCTCCTCCTCCGGGTCGGCTACGGCATACCAGTCAATGCGGCGGGAGATGTACATCACTACTGCCAGGATAATAAAGAGGGCAATGCTGCCAATGAGCAGGGCATAATCTTCCAGTTGTAGCAGCGTAAAGATAAAGCCGTACATCAGCACCAGCAGCAGGCTGAGCATGGCGGTAAGCTTTTTACTCTTAAACACCGCCGATACGTAAATGGCAATTAGCGCAGTCACTGCCAGGGCAGAAAGAATATACGCCAGGTTGAAACTCGTATGCTCTGAGATAGCCAGCAGCAGGGCAAAAAAGATGCAGAGTGCCAGCCCCACCAGCAGGTATTGAATGGGGTGGATACGTTTCCTGTTAAGAATTTCTACAAAAAAGAAAGTCAGGAAGGTCAGCGAGATAAACATGATGGCGTACTTGGCCGAGCGCATGCTCTTGCGGTACTGGTCTACCGGCATCAGCAGGTTGACGCCAAAGGCATAGTTCTGCTGCCCGACTCTTAGGTCAGGTTCGGTACGGTAAGGAGGATAAAGCGTCTCTTCGGCTGAGGATAGTTCGTTGAGCGGGAAGTAGTACTGATTGCCTTTCCAGGCCTGTGGAAAATTGCGGTTGAGGTGCAAAACCTCCCAACTGGCCACAAAACCTTCTTCCGTGACCTCCCGCGTATCGGGCAGGAAGGCACCGCTGAAGCTGGGCGTCGTCCAGGGAGAGCTGACGTTTACCTGCGTAACCTTGCCCATCGGCAGGAAGGCCAGGGAACTGCTGCCGTTCAGGTCCAGCGCGAAGGTAAAAGGCAGCTGCCGACCAGCTGAATCCAGCGGCACATCCACACTGATGCCCGAGGCCAGCACTTCCTGCGTGCCCACGCCGGGGTCAAAAGCCAGGGATTCACCCGCCCAATCCAGTTGCACACTTTGCTGTATGCCCCGCATATCGGGGATGCCCACCGCTACGAAGGCATCTTTCCACTGCACATTTTCTGCGTCAATGTTCAGGTCGGCAAAGTCTGGGTTTTCAAACTGGCCGTCAAAGCGAAGGCTGGCGTTGTACACTACCGCTTCGTAGAGGCCACGGTAGCGGATTTCGGGCTGCAGGCCGACGGTGATGTTCAGGCTTTCGGGCAGAAAGTGGGCATATTCGGTAGTTTCGCTCAGCCGGCCTTCAGCATTGCGAAATACCGAGCGGTAGGGGACGGTCAGTACCGGCCCGGCGATGGTCTGCGCATCGGCCCAACTGCTGCTCACTTCCTGTATGGCCTGCTGCCGGTAGTTCTGCCGCTCCCGGATCAGGTCTTCAATCATGGAAGTAGGAATCAGTAGCAGCAGGACAAGGATGGCGATAGAAATAACGCGCAGCATGATGGAGTTGCGGGTCCAGTGGCTGAAGCGCTCGTAGAAGGTTTTGGTTTTTACCGGCATAAAATTTTAATAGATTCGCATTTATTTAACCTAAGGACACATTTTTTTCAACATTCGCTGGCAGAGCCAGTACAATAAGTAGATAACAACACCTGATACCCAACATGAAAGTAGCATTAATCCGTGAAGGCAAAATCCCTGCCGATAGTCGTGTCACGCTCAGCCCCGAACAGGCGGCCGAAGTACAACAGAAATTTCCGCATGTACAGGTTTACTGCCAGAGCAGCGAGATCCGCTGTTTTACCGATGAACAATACCGCGAGCAGGGCATAGAAGTAGTAAAAGACATCAGCGACTGCGACATCCTGCTGGGTGTAAAGGAAGTGCCCATCCCTGAGTTGATTCCCGATAAGACTTACCTCTTTTTTTCGCATACCATCAAAAAGCAGCCGTACAACCGGGAGTTGCTCCGGCATATTTTGAAGAAAAACATCCGTCTCATTGACTACGAGCGGCTGACCGATCCCAGCGGGGAAAGGGTGGTGGCTTTCGGGCGCTTCGCTGGCATTGTAGGGGCTTACAACGGCCTGTATACTTTTGGTCAGAAATATAAACTCTACGACATCCGCCGGGCCAAAGACTGCTATGATCTGGAGGATCTGAAAAAGGAGTACGCCAAAATCAAGTTGCCGCCTATTAAAATTGCCGTAACCGGAGCGGGACGTGTAGCCCTGGGCGCCATAGAAGTACTGAATGGCCTGGGCATTCGCAAAGTAACTCCTGACGCCTATCTGGCGCAGGACTTTCAGGAGCCGGTGTATACCCAGCTTGATGTAGAAGACTACAACCGCAAAAAAGACGGAGGTGAGTTTAGCCGAAAGGAATTTTTTGAGCATCCCGAAAATTTTGAGCCGGGTTTTGGACCTTATACCCAGATCACCGATCTGTTTATAGCCGGGGCTTTCTGGGACCATCGTTCGCCGGTACTTTTCTACCGGGAGGATATGCTGAAGGAAGATTTTAAGATCAAAGTGATCGCTGACATCACCTGCGATATTGAGGGTTCTATTCCTTCTACCAAGCGGCCTTCCACCATAGATGATCCGGTCTACGACTACGATCCCTGGGAAGATAAGGTCACAGAAGCTTACGACTCAGAAAGAAATGTAAGCGTGATGGCGATTGATAATTTACCATCCGAACTGCCCCGTGATGCTTCCCGCTCCTTTGGAGAAAATCTGATCAGGTACGTATTTCCGCAGCTGTTTGGTGAAGATGATGGTACTGTAGCCCGGGCTACCATTACCGATAATGGCCGGCTTACTGAGTATTACCGCTACCTGCAGGGCTATGTGGAGGGGAAGGAGTAAGCACGAAGGATGGGCTAGAACTGCTTTGTGGGGGCACAAAGCAGGGAGTTAGTAATGCAGAACTGCTTTGTGAGGGCATAAAGCAGGGAGTTGGAATAGAAATATAGAAATATAAAAGGGCTGCCAGAATCACTCCGGCAGCCCTTTTTTGTATAGTATGATAACTTTATCCGTTCATGGAAACGAGGAACTCGTCATTGTCCTGAGTGCCTTTCATCTTCTGCATCAGGAACTCTATAGCCTCCTGTGAAGTCATGTCAGACATCAGCTTTCTGAGTATCCACACACGGGAAAGCTCATCTTTCTCCATGAGCAGGTCTTCGCGGCGTGTACCGGAAGCAGGAACGTCAATAGCAGGGTAAATACGTCTGTTGGCCAGTTTACGGTCAAGTTGCAGTTCCATATTACCGGTTCCTTTAAATTCTTCAAAGATCACCTCATCCATTTTAGATCCGGTCTCAATTAGAGCCGTAGCGATGATGGTCAGAGAGCCGCCATTTTCAACATTACGTGCGGCACCAAAGAAGCGCTTGGGCTTATGCAGTGCATTGGCATCTACACCACCAGAAAGAATCTTGCCGGAAGAAGGAACCGTGGTATTATAGGCACGGGCCAGTCGGGTAATGGAATCCAGCAGGATTACCACATCGTGTCCTGACTCTACCATTCGCTTGGCTTTTTCCAGTACAATGCTGGCGACTTTTACATGCTTCTCTGCCTGCTCGTCAAAGGTAGAAGCTACTACCTCGGCTTTTACGCTGCGAGCCATATCAGTTACCTCTTCCGGGCGCTCATCTATGAGCAGGATCATGAGGTAAACTTCCGGGTGGTTTTCAGCAATGGCGTTAGCCAGTTCTTTCAGTAGTACAGTCTTACCAGACTTAGGCTGAGAAACGATCATACCACGCTGGCCTTTACCAATAGGGGCAAACAGGTCCATGATACGGGTAGAGTAGCGGCCTGACTTGGTCTGCAGGTTCAGCCTTTCGTTAGGAAAAAGCGGGGTAAGATACTCAAAAGGGACCCTATCACGAATTTCGTCGGTAGTTTTACCGTTTACAGACTCAACTCTCAGCAGTGCGAAATATTTTTCACCTTCCTTAGGGGGGCGGATCTGTCCTTTGACAGAGTCTCCGGTTTTCAGGCCAAACAGCTTGATCTGTGAGGGGGAAACATAAATATCATCGGGGCTGGCCAGGTAATTATAGTCAGAAGAGCGCAGGAAGCCATAGCCGTCCTGCATGATTTCCAGCACACCATCATTTTCAATCAGGCCGTCAAATTCTTTAATAGGTACAGGTTGGTTGCTATTATCCCGATCCCTGTTTTCTTTAGGGGCTTTCTTTTCCTGGGGTTGGGGTGGTGGTGCTTCCTGGCTTTCACGGGGCTCACGGGCTTCACGAGGCTCACGTTTGGGGCGAGGGCTGTCTGCGCTGCCTTTTTCCTCACTTTCAGCAGAACGCGGCTTTCGCTTGTTGTTGTTGTCGTCTACCTCTATATCAAAAGATCCCAGCAGTTCGCTCGTATCATCACCACCACTCGTTTCTTCCTGGCTTTCTTCTTCCTCCGTCACATTGACACGGTTCATCCGGCGTCTTAAGCGTAGGCGGTCGTTGTCCCGCTCTTGCTTTTCCTTACTATCAGAATGCTTTTTTTGCGGACTAGCCGTATCCTTATCCTTAACTTTGTCCTGATCCTGGTTAGATTCTTTGGCTTTATCCCGTTCTCGGCCAGGTTTGGGGCCTGTCTTTTTCTTATTCCGGGATTTGGGCTTAGAAGGCTGCTGTTCTTTATTTTCAGTTTCAGTCTCGATTTCTTCAGGCGCTTCGGCGGGCTTTTCGGCGGGTTTCTTTGGGGGAAGTTTGTCGTCAGGTAAAACTGATTGCTGATCCAGAATTTTGTATATCAGGTCCTGCTTGTTAAGTTTCTTGTAATTTTTTAAGTCTAACTCTTCAGCGATTTCCCTTAGCTCGGAGAGAAGCCTTACCTGTAGTTCATCAATGTTGTACATAAGAAAAATTAAGTGGTGCTAAAAATTAATTACATCTAGCAAAAGGTGTAACTTAATTTAAGTTGGAATGATTTAATGGTAAAATTAAGGGTTTCAAAAGGACAATGCAGTGTAGTGAAGTGCCTGACCGGGGCAAAGATACCCTTAGTCCGAATTGATGATGCAATTATATTTTAAGCACTGCTAATTGTCAAGAAAAATGAAATAATTTTGTGAACTCAACGCAAAGGTGTCAACTTGAGTTCATACCTATATAAAAGTAATTTACACTCATTAACTAATTATTTTCGCAAATGTTACAAATCTCCTTTTTAAGAGAAAACCAGGCAAAAGCAGTAAAGGCCTTGCAGAAGCGAAATTTCCCGGAAGCTGAGAAATCAATAAAGGCGATCGTAGATAAAGACCAGCAGCGGCGGAGCACCCAGGCCGAACTGGACCAGGTACTGGCGGCTTCCAATGCCACTTCTAAAAAAATCGGCCAGCTCATGAAAGAAGGGAAAAAAGATGAGGCGGAAGCTGCCAAGCAGGAAACCTCTGCGCTGAAAGAGAAAAGTAAGCGCCTGGGTGAGCAGCTCAGGCAGTACGAGCAGGAGCTTACCCAGATGCTGTACAATATCCCCAACCTGCCGCATGAGAGTGTGCCGAAAGGCAAAAGCGCGGAGGATAATGAACTAGCCTACGAACATGGCCAGCTGCCGGAACTGGGCGAGGGAGCCAGGCCACACTGGGAGTTGATAGAGCAGTATGATATTATAGATTTTGAGCTGGGCAATAAAATTACTGGTGCAGGCTTTCCGGTGTACAAAGGAAAAGGCGCCAAACTGCAGCGTGCGCTGATCAACTTCTTCCTGGACGAAGCCGCCAGGGCAGGGTACGAAGAGGTGCAACCACCCATTGTGATCAACGAAGATTCAGGCTATGCTACCGGTCAGCTTCCCGACAAGGAGGGGCAGATGTACCAGCTTACCGAAGAGAAGCTTTACCTCATTCCTACCGCTGAAGTGCCGATCACCAACCTCTACCGCGATGTGATCCTGAAAGAGGACGATCTGCCGGTCAAAAATGTAGGCTACACCCCCTGTTTTCGCCGGGAAGCAGGCTCATGGGGCGCACACGTGCGGGGTCTGAATCGCCTGCACCAGTTCGACAAAGTGGAGATCGTAAGGATTCATCGTCCGGAGGAGTCTTACCAGGCCCTGGAGGAAATGACCGCCCATGTGCGTGGCCTGCTTGAGAAACTGGAACTGCCGTACCGGGTGCTCAGGCTGTGCGGAGGCGATATGGGGTTCACCTCAGCGCTCACCTTTGACCTGGAAGTGTACTCTGCTGCCCAGCAGAAGTGGCTGGAAGTGAGTTCGGTGAGTAACTTTGAGACTTACCAGGCCAACCGCCTGAAGCTGCGCTACAAGGATAAAAACAACCAGACGCAACTGCTGCATACCCTCAATGGTAGTGCGTTGGCCCTGCCCAGGATTATGGCGGCGCTACTGGAAAACAACCAGGGCGAGGAAGGTATCCGCATACCGGCTGTACTGCAGCCCTATACCGGCTTTGAGACGATCAGCTAAAAATAAACAGCTCTTCCAGAGGACCCGGAAGAGCTGCGTTTCTCATAGTTAGTATGCAATTAATCATTGTCAGGAAAGCCAGGGGTAGTAAAATACCAGCTGATCCAATATACGGTCGCACTGCGACCTGACTTTGGCGATAGACGTACTGATGGCTTCTTCAGATAGCGTACTGGTCAGTATTTCTACCCCTTCATCAATTTCCCTGGCAAGTCTGGGTAGTTGCAGCATCTGAAAAGTTGCTTCATACTTGTGGCGGATGAAAGACAACAGCTTCTCGTCCTGTTTGATCAGGCTTACCGCAAAGAGGTCTTTCAGATCCTGAAAACTTTTGTAGTATAAGCCAGCGAGCCTGCTTTCCATTTTGTAATCTCCCATGGAAATTTCCAGCAGCTTTTGCTGTATGTTTAGAGCGCTTTCCACTTGCATCAGGCAGGTACTTTTTGGATAGTACTTTCAGTAGCCTTTTTGCGGAAACCCTTTCTGGTCATCTTTCCCCAGCTTTTCTTACCCAGCAGCAGATCCAGGTTTCCTTTAAGTACACTTAGCAGAATAAAGGGGTGGTACAAAAGAGGTTCCAGCAAGGCTGTCAGCAGCAGTTTGGCAGTATCTGATCGGCGGCTGTATTTGTGGTACGAAAACTCTTCGGCCAGCAGCGCCATCACCGAGGTAAAGACCGCAAAAGTATACACCACTGCCAGTACGCCAAGGAAGTAAGGCCAGTTAATAGTACCCCAGATGAGCAGGCTCAGGAAATACAGTATGCCGGTGACTTCTACAAAGGGAGCAAGATATTCAAAGAAAAACCAGTATGGATAGCTGATCATGCCCATCAGGCCATAGCGAGGATTCAGGAATACCCCACGATGCTTGTACAGCGTTTCGGCAGTTCCCCTGGCCCAGCGGTTTCTCTGACGTCCCAGTACGCCCAGGCCAGTAGGGGCTTCGGTCCAGCATAGGGGATCGGGAATGTAGAAAACCTTGTGTTTCTGACGGATCTTATGCATGTACCGGCGCATCCGGATCACCAGTTCCATATCTTCTCCCACAGTATCGGTAGCGTATCCACCGGCTTTGATCGCAATTTCTTTATCAAAAAGGCCAAAAGCACCGGAAATGATCAGCAGGCCGTTGAGCTTACTCCAGGCAATACGGCTGAGCAGGAATACGCGGATATACTCCATGGTCTGGAACCTGGCCAGGAGGTTAGAAGGCAGCTGTACCTTTACCAGGCTACCGTCTTCTACCTTACAGGAGTTGGCAATTCTTACGACTGCACCGGTGGCGATCACTCTTTCTTTATTTCTCAGGAATGGCCTTACCATTTTGAGCAGGGCATCAGGGGCGATGATGGAGTCAGCGTCCATAGATGCCACCAGTTTGCTTTTTGAATAGTTCAGGCCGGCATTCAGTGCGTCGGCTTTCCCTCCGTTCAGCTTATCGATGACCACCAGCCTGGCAAATGCCCGGTTACGTGACTTGTAAACCGCCATGATCTTTCTGGTTGGCAAAAGACCTTTCACTTCCTGGTCTACCTGCACAAGCTGGAAGTACTCAATTAAGCTGCGGAGTGAAGTGTCGGTACTGCCGTCATTGACCACTACTACATCATAATTATTGTAGCGCAACGAAAGCAGGGAGCGCACGCTGTCAATGATGCTCTTTTCCTCATTGTACATGGGTACTATGAGAGATATAGAAGGTGCCAGGGGAGAAGAAAGCGTTGCCTGGTCATTGGCGTTCACACTTTCACGGATATACTTTCTGGTCTGCCAGAGGGATATAAGCCCCAACACAAAGGTGATGGCGGCGATCATCAGTGCATAGAAAAGGATCAGATGTTCTGACAGGAATGTAATGGCCTGTACGATAAATTCTTTCATGACCTCAGGGTTTTATGTTATCAGTGCTATGAATGTCTGTAATGGATAATGTAAGGCTGTGCATTGACTGTATCATTTCTACCGCCTGGCGGGCAGCCTCAGCCACTTTCGGGGAACTCTGCAACTGCAGAGGCTTAAGCAGGTTGGCATGGAAAACACTACCTAATTTGCCGATTGCCCGGATAGTGGCTACTTTCAGCTGTTCGTCCTCTGTGTCCAGCAGGTGAAAGAGAGTGCTACAGGCTTCCCGTGCATCAAGGGTTTCCAAAGCCAGCAGTGTTTCCTTCTTCACTTCATGATCAGTGTGGTGCAGCAGCTGTATCAGCTTTTCCCGGGCGTTTTCCTGCCTGAATTCAGCAATCATACGAATAGCGAAGCGCAGAGCAGCAGGTTCTTCTACCTGCAGCCATTCGGCCAGGTCAGGCCGCTGGTCTGTGGGCATTAGCGTCAGTTGATGATGCAGCTGTATCTGCAGCCACTCACTCATGGGGCCCTGCTGCTGCAGTAAGGATATCAATGCTTTTGGTGAAGCGGAGCGAAGTGCTGCAATACTGATTTCGTCGGCCATGAGGGGGCTAAGGTTTTTGGGACAGTTTTCCAGCAAACGCTCCAGTTGCGGGCACTCAGGGTACAGGTCCGAAAGCTCCCGTATACCTCTCAGCCGCCTGACATAGTTTCTAGAGGATAGCTTAGCGATAGAATCCTGGTGCAGTTCGAGGCGGATATACAGGCTCTCAAACTGACGGGCTGAGTTACCATTAAAGCTGCGCTTCAGTTCCATGATCAGGTCAGTCATCAGCTGCCTTTTCATGGGAGTATCCAGCTCGTTTTGCTGAAACTTCTTCAGGATAAGATCTGAGGTGCTCAGCTCACCCTTTTGGCTGCTTTCTACCAGCGCATCATAGATAAAGTACTGGAAACGAAACCTGTATTCTTTCTGGTTTTTGATGCGTTTGAGCATCCACCAGCGCCGCAGATACAGTACCACCATAAAGAAGATACTCAGTACGATCAGGGAAATGGCGGACAGGACAAAATACCTGATGCTCGGGGGCAGATTCAACAGCACTTCCCGGTAAGAAAGCGCTGTGGATGACAATGTTTTTAACATACTGCTCATGGTTTTTAAAATCTTTTTTCTACCTGTAGTGTGAAGGTCAGGCGATCCGTTGTCCGGATTTCAGGATAAGCTTCGTGCTGGTATTCTACCGCAGAGCGTATTATCCACTGTCTGTTATTCAAAGGGTGTTGATAATCAAGTCCTACCCAGCGGGCATCCAGTCGTTGTATTTCTACCAGGCTGCTTACCCGGAGGGGAGTGGCACCATTGCCCAGGTAAAGGCTCAGGAAGTGGTCTTCGTTCTGCAAAAATCTACGTGCAGTCAGTAGACCGGTGAGGTGCTGCTGTCCCTGCAGTCTTGTCAGGAATCCCCGGGCGGATATCCAGTAGGCCGGAAAATAATGCCCTAGCTGCGCGGTATAAATATGTACCGGTGCTTCTTCAAAATATAACCCCCGCATACCGGCTGATGCTTCCCACTGATCGGGCAGCTCGCGGTACAGCTCTGCTCCCCAGCGTGCTGCCGGAAAGATAGTCGCGTTAGATACCCCTGCGTTCAGGTAAGCGTATGTCTTCTCGTTAATCTCAGGATAGGCGTCTACTTCTGCCTGTATACCCTGCTGATCAAACATACTGGCATACTGCAACCTGCCTGCTAGCAGAAGTGAAGGGAGTTTGCGTTTGTAATAAGCGGAAAAATGGTTCCAGGGAGAGAATGTGTTGCTGAAGCGGGCATGCGCATACTCCAGACCTACAGCATTCTTTCGTCTCAAAAATTCCAGTTTTTTGATAAGCGCCTGTGCTTCCTGGTTTTCAGGGTCGAGCTGCAGCATATCCTGCAGGCTGCTGATTGCCTCATCGTAGTGTTCCAATTCCGCAAGAGCCTGGGCCTTCAGATATCTGAGCGCAAGGTTTTCTGGAAAAAGCGCTAGTCCCTTATCTGCTGCTACCAGTGCTTTTGCATATTCACCAGCCCAGTAGTTGATCCTGCTGATGGCTTCAGTAACCTCACCAGAAAGTGGATACTTGCTTCCCAGCATGTTCAGCTGGCGCAGCGCAGGCATATACTCACCACTCCAGGCCATGACCATGGCCTGCATAAACAGTGCATCGTAATGCTCCGGCTCATCTGCCAGTATCTGCCTCAGCAGCTGGTCTGCCGCCTGATAGCGACCGGCATAAGCATGCTCCCGGGCCTGCTCATAGCGAGCATTGGGCTGGGCAATGCTTAGTAGAGAGCATGTTAGCAGAAATACAATTATGATAGATTTTCTCATGATGCCTGTGCGATCTTATTTACTTCTTCAACATATTCCGGGAGTATATCCAAGTCAAAGGGCTTGGCGATAAAGCAATCGGCACCGATCTCAAGGGCCTCCTGCCGGAAAGCGTCCAGGCTGATGGTAGAAATGGCTATGATATGCGCAGGCAGCATAAGCGTATTCCGGACATACTCGATCAGCTCTGCTCCGGAGGCAATGGGCATGAGCATATCAGTGATAATCATTTCCGGCCGGTGCTTTTCTGCCAGTCTCATGGCAATTTTACCGTTTCGGGCACTCAAGATTTCGTGTTCGCCTGAAAGACAAAGTCGGTGCTTCATGATCTGCAGCAGTACCTCGTCGTCTTCTACTAATAGTATTTTCATCATCGGTGTGCTTATCGGATAAAACTTATAGTTCTCTGGCCATTCAGGCTCAGAGTCCAGTAAAGAAGGCTTTCGCCCCCTGGCTTTTGAAAATTAAAGGCATAAAAACCGCTACTCATATTTTCTTTATTGAGAAGGAGCTGTTGTCTGCCTCCCGGCGTACAAACCTTAAGGGTCATCAGGCCGGTGGTTTCTTTCAGATGCAGGAGTAGTTCAAGCTCGCCATTGCTTAGGGTATTAAGCTGGTAGTCAAATTCGGGAACATAAGGGTTGTGCTGAAAAAGCTCATCTGCGGCTGGCGGGGTAGGATACTGAGCGGCAACCAAAACCGTAGAATCTCCTGTAAAAGAAGCCTCTCCAATCTCAGCAGTGATATTTGCTGACGATGAGTATAAACAGATCCATAAATATACAAGTACGGTATGTATCATATGCGTGTACATTTATAACAAAAATAAAATAAAAAATTAGAATAATACAATAAAAATGAAATTATTTTCTTCCTGAAATGCAATTAAGGTGGGAATAGGTACCAGAGATTGGTGAAAAGAGAGGAGAATGCTACATTTGGAGATGTAAGGAGATCAGGAAAAATGTAAAAAAATCAAACTATGCGTGTAGTAGGCGAGATACCCCATGAGGCTTGTAAAATCACCATTTTTGCCTGGAACAATAAGTATCTGATCAAACTGGAGCGGGGAGCTATTGAGCAGACCTTTAAAGTTCCGGAAATGGATGTAACGGGGGATGATGATATACGGCAGTTGCTGCAGGGAGCTTTTATGGAAAAAGCAATCAGCAGATTTGATGAGATGGAAGCCTCTCTGATAGAGGCAATGGAAAAGCTTTACTAAGAGAGGACGGGCAAAAGGCTCATGCCGATCAGGAGATCAGCGAGAAGTTTCAGCGTTTCCTGTACTCCACAAAAGCGTAGGGATAGGGGTTTTTTTCGTCCGCATCATGCTCCTCCCGATTTACCTCCTTCCAGTAAGTCATATCTATTTCCGGAAAAAATGTATCACCCTCAAAGGTTGATTTGATCTCGGTGATATACATCTGATCGGCTTTGTCCATACTAAGCGCATAAATCTCAGCACCCCCCAGGATAAATACCTGCTCGAGCTGCTGCTCCCCGGCGATACGAAAAGCGTCTTCAACACTATTTACTACATAACAGCCCTCCGCTTTATAATCGGGCTGTCTTGTGATGATAATATGCGTACGGTTCGGCAGAGGACCATCCATTGATTCAAAGGTCTTACGCCCCATGATCACCCAGTGGCCTTTGGTTTTATTTTTAAAAAACTTAAGGTCGGCAGGCATATGCCACACCAGGTCATTGTCTTTACCGATAACGTTATTATCTGATTTGGCAGCGATAATAGATCTGATCATAAAGTATTGCCTCTTAGAAACTCTTCTACAGACATGCGTTTACGCCCCTCTATCTGTAGCTCGTCTATAGATATCAGGTAGTCCTGCGTCTGTATGTGTATAAAATTGCTATTGTCTGTAATGTAATGGCCGGGTGCTAAGTTAGGGTTTTTATCGCCAGTATTGCTTACTGCGTAGATTTTGCACACTTTTTCGCCACCACGGGTATCCAGTGTGGTCCAGGCAGCAGGATAGGGGGAAAGCCCTCGCACAAAATTGCGTACTGTTTCAGCGGGTTGGTTCCAGTCAATCTTACAGGTATCGCGATGAATTTTGGGTGCGGATTTTAGCGCAGCACCTTCATCCTGAGGGTGCAGCTGGTAGTCTTCGCTGGCAATGGCCTCTACAGTTTTCAGCACCAGTTTGCTGCCTTTGTGCATCAGCCTTTCATAGAGCGAGCCGGCATTATCTTCAGGATGTATAGGCTCCTTTTCCTGAAAGAGGATGCTACCGGTATCTATCTGGTGCCGGATCATAAAGGTGGTTACGCCGGTCTCAGTTTCTCCATTGATAATTGCCCAGTTGATAGGAGCTGCGCCCCGGTACTGTGGTAGGTAAGAAGCATGCAGGTTGAAAGTGCCAATGGAGGGCATGTCCCAGACTACTTCGGGTAGCATACGAAAGGCTACTACTACCTGCAGATTAGCCTCATAGTCCTTCAACTCCTGGTGGAATTCCGGGTTTTTCAGGTTGGCAGGCTGTAGTACGGGTATACGATGCTCCAGTGCATACACTTTCACTGGAGAAGGTATGACCTTTTGCCCACGGCCGCGGGGTTTATCCGGAGCAGTGACGACCGCTACTACCCGGTACCCGTTTTCCACCAGCACCCGCAGTGAGGGTACGGCAAATTCCGGCGTACCCATAAAGATGATTCTCAGGTCTTCTTTCATATCTACAGTAATGGCAGACCAACAAAAAATGTTTGCAGGCTACTATTCAAAATCCTCGTACAGGAGGTATTTTTTCCGCATACTTTTATAGGCATTGAGGTCGTCGGTCCAGCTGCGCCTGATCACGGTCTCATCTACCCCGGATATCAGTTGCTCTCTCAGCTGGGTAGTACCGGCCAGCAGGTCAAAGAAGTCTTCACGGAAGAACTCTTCATTGCTGATCCCCAGGTCAATTGCTTTTTTGTGGAAACTCATCAGATACTTGAGCGAAAATCGGGAAAGACGCTCTTCATCTCTAAGGTCCAGCCCATAGCATGTTTCTCCCTCATGTTTGGGATTCATGGCTACACCGGGGATCTCCTGGGGCACAAAGCTGAAGGTGTCTACTACCTGCACTTCTACGCCTACCGGCTCAGTAAATGCAGCGTTAGGATATCCTATCACCTGGAAAGGGAAGGGTGTACCACGGCCTAGGCTGATCACTGTGCCTTCAAAAAAGCATAGAGATGGATACAGGTTAATCGCCTGGTCGTTGGGTAGGTTAGGGGAGGGATGGATCGGCAGGCTGTAAAAATCATTATGGTCGTAGTTTAGTGCCCTGATCACTTGCAGATCACATGGTTTGCCGCCCTCCAGCCAGCCTTCGCCATTGATCATTTGGGCAAGCTCGCCCACGGTAAGCCCATGGATCACCGGGATGGGGTGCATCCCCACAAAAGACTGCTGCTCCATATTCAGTACCGGGCCATCTACATAATAACCATTAGGATTGGGGCGGTCCAGCACCAGCATTTGCTTGCCCTGCTCGGCGCATGCTTCCATTACATAGTGCATGGTGCTGATGTAAGTGTAGAAACGGGCACCTACATCCTGTATGTCAAAGATGACCAGGTCAATATCTTTAAGCTGCTCGGGCAGGGGCTTTTTGTTTTTGCCATAAAGCGAGATGATCGGCAACCCGGTTTTCGTGTCGGTAGAGTTCTGTACCAGCTCTCCTGCAGCTGCTTCACCCCTGAAGCCGTGCTCGGGGGCAAAGATGGTTTTCAGGTTTACACCCATAGCCAGCAGCGAGTCTACCAGGTGGGTTTCGCCGATGTGGGAGGTATGGTTTACCACGGCAGCTACCCGCTTGCCTTCCAGCAGAGGCAAATAAGCTTCGGTCTGCCAGGCTGCCGGCTGAATATTATTTTCCTCTTCCATGATCTGAGGCTGGCAGGAAAGGGCCAGAGGAAGAATTAAGAGAGATATTAGTGTGATCAGACGCATAATTTGTTTTATTTGCACCGGACAAAAACCGGCGGCTGTAAATGTATAAATACTTTTTAAGAAGTGGTAACCTTGTGCTCATCGGCCGGTTCTTGTGTTGGAGTTTAACTCATGCGTAATCCTTGAATCTTCCCTATTTTATATCAAAGAAAATAAGCAAGGCTGAGAACAAGTCATTTTCGGCCACCATCAACAAGATAGCAGTAGCCAGTATCGCCCTGGGACTGGCTACCATGCTGGTATCTTTCCTTATACTGGGCGGTTTCCGCAAGGTTATCACCAACAAGATCTTTACTTTCAGCGGGCATATACAGATCACAAAGTACTCCCTGGACAATTCTCTGCAGGAAGAACCGATTTCCATCAATAATCCCCTGATACAACATCCTGAAAGGTACGATTTTATAGAGCATGTGCAGGTATTTGGCCATACCGCCGGTTTGCTGCAGACGGATAACGAAGTTTACGGTGCCTTTATTAAGGGTGTAGGCCAGAGTTTTGATAGTGTGCGCTTTAAAAACAACCTGGAGGAAGGTAATTTTATTCGTTTTGCGGATAGTACAGACAACGAAACAGCGGGTTATTCTACCGACGTACTGATCAGCCGTAACATAGCGAATACTCTCGAGCTGGGAGTTGGCGATGATGTGCGTATACTTTTTGTAGATCCCTACCGGGTGCGCAAGCTCAATATCCGGGGAATTTACAATACGGGCATAGAGGAGTTTGACGAGCAGGTGATTATTGGAGACCTGGGCCTGGTACAGCGGATCAACCAGTGGCCTGATACTCTGGTAGGCGGGGTGGAGGTGTATCTCAAAGATTATGAGATGATGCCCATGGCCGAAAACCGCCTGCAGAATGAGCTGGATTACGACCTGTTTGTAGAAAAGATCAGCGACAAATACGTGCAGATGTTTGAGTGGCTGGACCTGATCAACAATAATGTCGTCATTTTCCTGGGGCTTATCCTGTTTGTAGCCTGTTTTAACATTGTGAGTATATTACTGATCCTGATCATGGAGCGCACGCAGATGATCGGTATTTTAAAGGCTGTAGGTGCTAAGAACCGTCAGATCAGAAAGATATTTACTTACAATGGCATGTTGCTGATTTTCAGGGGTATGCTGATTGGTAACCTGATCGGGTTGGGATTTGGCGTATTGCAGTATTTCTTCCGGATCATTCCCCTTGATCCTGAAAACTATTACATGGATTTCGTGCCTATTTACTGGGACTTTGTGGCCATTCTGGGGCTGAACCTGCTCACATTTGTAGTAGTAGCCCTGGTACTGAATATTCCTACCGCCATCATCCTGCGTATCAATCCTATCAAGGCGATCCGCTTTGACTAGCGGTGGTATTTTCGGAAAAAACTGCGGATTTTCAGGCGGATTACCCCGGTAAAGGCTTCCCAGAAGATACGCGGCGACATCTTGGACTCTCCCTTGATACGGTTGGTAAAGATAATCGGTACTTCCTTGATCTTGAAGTCGTACATCCAGGCGGTAAACTTCATCTCTATCTGAAAAGCATAACCGATAAAGCGGATACGGTCCAGGTCAATGGTCTGTAGTACACTCCGGTGGTAGCACTTGAATCCTGCCGTAGCATCGCGGATGGGCATACTGGTGATCATCTGTATGTAAATACTGGCAAAGTAAGAAACCAGCACCCGGTTCATCGGCCAGTTTACCACATTTACGCCGCTGACGTAGCGGGAACCTATCGCCAGGTCATATCCATCGTGGGCGCAGACATGGTAGAGTCTCACCAGGTCATCCGGATTGTGCGAGAAGTCGGCATCCATCTCAAAAATATAGAGATAGTTCATGGACAGGCCTTTTTTGAAGCCGGCGATGTAGGCCGGGCCCAGGCCGCTTTTTTTCTCTCGCTGCAGCAGGTGGATACGCCCCGGATACTTCTCCTGCTTTTCCATGACGAGCCTGGCGGTACCATCCGGCGAATTATCGTCCACGATCAGCACATCAAAGAGAACCTGCTGGTTCATGATGCTTTCCAGTATTGCGCTGATATTTTCGCTTTCGTTATAAGTGGGGATGACAACCAGACAAGTGCTCACAGAACGATTTCCAGATTGTGGTAAAAGCCCCAAAAATAGAGAAGATTCATATAGGGTAAAAATGAAACAATACTCAATTAATTAAATTCTTATTTGCCGGAGCAGGATCAGATGCTTTATTTCGTACATATTTTCTGACAAGCTTTCGATACAATCCGCTTATTTATGAATAAATGTATTTTTCTGGACAGGGATGGAGTCATCAACCGGGACAGAGTAGACTACGCTTATGACCTATCGCACTTCGAGATGCTACCCGGAGTGGCAGACGCATTGGCCAGGTTCAAAAAAGCCGGATACCTGCTGATCATTGTAACCAACCAGTCGGGCATCGCCAAAGGAATTTATACTCGCGAAGATATGGAAGCCTGCCACCGCCATATGCATGAGCATACAAATCATGTGATAGATGCTGTATATTATGCGCCTTACCATCCGGTGGCCACTGAGTCGCTTACCCGTAAGCCGGACAGCCTGATGTTTGAGAAAGCTATTGCCCGCTTTGAGATAGACCCGGGGCAGTCGTGGATGGTTGGTGATAAGGAAAGGGATATTACACCTGCATACAAACTGGGCGTACCTGCTGTACTAATTAGCCCGGAGCAACCGTCAACCAAAGCCCGTTTTATAGTGCAGGATTTGCCAGAGGCAGCTGACAGGATATTGGAATCTAGCGGAGAATTGTCTTGAGATGGTCCACTCCCTCCTCGCTGACCTTGTATTTGCCCTGCCGCATCTTGAATACTTTTTTATAGTCCTGGTTCAGCTTGTTGAAGTGTGAGGTATTGGTCAGGTCAATGCCGTGTTCCCGCAGAAGCTTGTTGACTTCCTGTGTGGTAAAGGTTCCCTCTTCGTTTTTGGACTGTACGAAGTAACTGGCCAGCAATACAATGTCTGTTTTGCTGATGCTCTTGGGCGCTTTATAATAGAGCTCTCCGAAAGAAGCAGCGGCAAGCTTGCCATTCTGGTCTCGGGGCATGGGATCAGGCGAGGCATCAAAAATACTGAACTGCTTTCCGGTACTTGCCGGACCTTCCAACTCGGCCTGGGCGGTCGAGGGGGCTTCTTCCAGTATCTTGGTGAAGCTTTTGATCGTGTCAGCATAAGAATTGACAAAATCTTCTGAGCCTTCTATCTCGAACTCTCCTCCGTTGACGGCAATCCTGATTCTCGCTTTGCTTTCCATTGACTTTAGGGCTTAATTGTCTTTATTTGCATGTGCCGGATGGCAGCAATATATACTTTTTTACATTACGCTATCAATTACTTTTGCCCGTCCCTGCGATTGAAATCGCATATTCACGACAAATCCATTATTCACCAATCTTACGCAAACTATCATGCCGCAACAGATTCATCTAAGTACGCTCGGGCAGATCGCCATAGAGGCCGGAAAAGAAATTCTCAATATCTACCATCATGCAGACTTCTCGCAGATTGTAGACTTCAAGGCGGATGACTCTCCCCTAACCACAGCCGATAAAGCTTCGCATCTGCTGATCATGGATCGGCTTAGCAACAAATATCCGAATATTCCGGTAATTTCTGAAGAGGGCAGGGATATTGACTACCAAAGCCGTAAAGACTGGGAATATTTCTGGCTGGTAGACCCACTGGATGGGACCAAAGAGTTTATCAAAAAAAACGGACAGTTTACGGTAAATATCGCCCTGATCCACCACCATGAACCGGTAGCAGGCGTGATCTACACCCCTGTCACCGAAGAGTTGTACCTGGCTGCTAAAGAAGGTTATGCCGAAGACATGAAGGCCGGAGCTTATAAACAGGAAATCCCCTCTAATCCCAAACCTATTCAGGTCAATAGTAAAAAATCCCCCTTGGTAGCGGTGCGCAGCAGCAGTCATGCGTCTGAGGAAGAAGAGGATTTGTTAGGAAAATATGGTGTGACTGAAAGTATTTCCCGGGGTAGCTCGCTCAAATTCTGTATGGTAGCCGAAGGTAAGGCGGATATTTATTACCGCCACGGGCCTACCATGGAGTGGGATACCGCAGCCGGGCAGGTAGTCGTAGAATGTGCGGGAGGTAAAGTATTGAAAGGCACAGGCCCTGATACCTTTACTTACAATAAGGAAGTTTTGCGAAACGGAAGTTTCCTGGTGCTTTCGGCCATTGATCCAGTGTAATTTGGATGTAAGGTTTTGATTCTTTCCGTATTTGTCTATATTTGCATTGATTAGTCAAACTAAATATAAAATAAGTGCAAAAAATGAAAAATAACTTTGCGCTCATCATGGCGGGTGGAATAGGTACCAGGCTCTGGCCGGTCAGCCGTAAGGATTTCCCCAAGCAGTTTCATGATGTTCTGGGGATAGGAGAGTCCCTGCTGCAGCTGACGTATAACCGCCTGCTGGATGTCTGTCCGCCGGAGAATATTTATATCATTTCCAATAAAGACTATTACGGCCTGATCAAAGAGCAACTGCCGGCCATGACGGACGAGCAGATATTGCTGGAGCCACAGCTGCGTAATACCGCTCCCTGCGTGGCTTATGCTGTACACAAAATTTCCCAAAAAAATCCTGATGCCAACCTGATCGTGTCACCGGCCGACCACCTGATTGTCAAGCAGGACCAGTTTAAGCAGGTAGCGCTAAAAGCTCTGGAGGAAGCATCCCAAAGAGACGTCCTGATCACTTTCGGTATCACGCCTACTCGTCCGGATACCGGCTATGGCTATATTGAGTTCGCCCCGGAAAAGGAAGAAAACGGTATTTATAAGGTAGCTGCTTTTAAGGAAAAGCCCGATGAAGCTACCGCTGAGAAATTTCTGCAGGCAGGTAATTTTGTCTGGAATTCCGGTATTTTCGTATGGAGCATCGGGGCTATCCGCAGAAGTTTTGAGCAAAACCTGCCGGAAGTGAATACCATTTTTGAGAAAGGTGCTGAAGCATACTATTCTGAGCAGGAAGAAGCTTTTATCCAGAAAGCGTACGACGAATGCATCAATATTTCACTGGACTACGGAATTATGGAGAAGGCTGGTAACGTTTACGTAATTCCTGCCGAATTTGGCTGGACCGATCTGGGGACCTGGAAGTCCATAGATTCACAACAGGAAAAAGATCCGCACGGAAACAGCCTGCAAGGCACGGTGCTTGCTTACGACACTCAGGATTGCTTTATCAAAGTCCCTAAGGGGCAGATCGCAGTGGTGCAGGGCCTGGAAAATTACATTGTGATTTACGATGAGAAGGCGCTGATGATCTGCGAAAAGGACAAAGAGCAGATGGTCAAACAGTTCCTCGGAGACATCAAAGACAAAGGATATAACGAATTCGTATAAAGTCTAATTAATCAATTATGAAAAAGGCGTTAATTACTGGTATCACCGGGCAGGATGGTGCCTACTTAGCTGAGCTTCTTCTCAAAAAGGGTTATGAAGTTCACGGTATCAAGCGCAGAACTTCTCTTTTCAATACTGACCGTATAGACCACCTCTACCAGGACCCTCACGAAAAAGATCTGAAGTTCAAGCTCCATTACGGAGACCTTACGGACTCGACCAACATCATCCGTATCGTACAGGAAGTACAGCCCGATGAGATTTATAACCTGGGCGCTATGTCGCATGTGAAGGTAAGCTTTGATGAGCCCGAGTACACCGCTAATGTAGACGGACTGGGCACTTTGAGAATCCTGGAAGCAGTGCGCATCCTGGGGCTGCAGGATAAGACCAAGATCTACCAGGCTTCTACTTCAGAGCTTTACGGTCTCGTGCAGGAAGTACCTCAGAGTGAGAAGACGCCTTTTTATCCCCGTTCTCCTTATGCCGTAGCCAAAATGTACGGCTTCTGGATCACGGTCAATTATCGGGAAGCTTACAATATGTTTGCCGTTAATGGTATCCTGTTCAACCATGAGTCGCCTATCCGGGGAGAAACTTTTGTTACCCGTAAGATCACCCGTGCGGCTTCCCGTATCGCTCTGGGCCTGCAGGACACCTGCTACCTGGGTAACCTGGATGCCAAGCGTGACTGGGGACATGCCAAGGATTATGTACAGGCTATGTGGCTGATCCTGCAGCAGGAAGTTCCTGAAGATTATGTAATTGCCACCGGCATTACCACTACCGTTCGCGACTTTGTGAAAATGTCATTTGCTGAACTGGGCATAGAGCTGGAATTTGAAGGTAAAGCCCAGCATGAAGTAGGCCGTGTAGTCAAATGTAATAACCCTGACTACCAGGTGTCCATTGGACAGGAGGTAATCAAGGTAGACCCTGAGTACTATCGCCCTACAGAAGTAGAACTGCTGATCGGTGATCCTACTAAAGCCAAAGAAAAACTAGGCTGGACGCTGGAGTACACACTGGAGGCATTGGTGAAAGACATGGTACAATCCGATGTAGCGCTATTCAAGCGGGATAAGTTTCTGCTTAAAGGCGGTCATAAGGTGTACAGCTATCACGAGTAAAAACTATGGAAAAAGACGCGAAAATCTATATTGCCGGCCATCGAGGGATGGTCGGCTCTGCTATACTTCGTAACCTGAAGGGCAAAGGCTTTAACAACTTTGTGCTGCGCACTTCCAAAGAGCTCGATCTGAAAGACCAGCAGGCAGTAGCACAGTTCTTTGCTGAAGAGAGGCCCAATTATGTATTTCTGGCAGCAGCCAAGGTAGGCGGTATCCACGCCAACAATACCTACCGTGGACAATTTCTGTACGAAAACCTGATGATTCAGAACAACGTCATCCATCAGAGCTATGTACATGGCGTGAAAAAGCTGCAGTTCCTGGGTTCTTCCTGTATTTACCCTAAGTTGGCCCCCCAGCCACTGAAGGAAGAGTACCTGCTGACGGGCGAACTGGAGCCTACCAATGAGCCTTATGCCATTGCTAAAATAGCAGGGATCAAGATGTGCGAGGCCTATCGCTCACAGTACGACTGCAATTTTATTTCTGTGATGCCGACCAATCTGTATGGACCTAATGATAATTACGATCTGAATAATTCACACGTACTGCCAGCCCTGATTCGTAAGTTTCATGAGGCGAAGGAAAATAAGGCCGAATTTGTAGAGATATGGGGTACCGGCAGTCCGAAGCGTGAATTCCTGCATGTG
Source organism: uncultured Porifericola sp. (assembly GCA_964518125.1). Taxonomy (GTDB): domain Bacteria; phylum Bacteroidota; class Bacteroidia; order Cytophagales; family Cyclobacteriaceae; genus Catalinimonas. The sequence goes on along the minus strand of CAZFFW010000031.1, from coordinate 18,248 downwards.
GACGACCTGGCTGAAGCTTGTGTGTACCTGATGGATAATTATAGTGAGCCCGAACTGGTCAATATCGGTACCGGAGAAGATATTGCCATCAAAGACCTGGCGCTGCTGATCAAAGACATCGTCGGCTTTGCCGGCGAATTACGCTTCGATACCTCTAAGCCTGATGGAACTCCCCGCAAACTAATGGATGTTGGTAAGTTGCACGCCTATGGCTGGAAGCACAAAATTGAATTACGTGAAGGCATCAGCACAGTGTACGAAAAGTTTAAAACAGAAGTAGTCGCATAAAATCAGTTTAATATGGGCAAGTTATCTTTATCCTATTCAGACCGAATCATCGGTGGAGTATGTGGCGGGATAGCCGAGCACTTTGGCTGGGACGCTACCATTATCAGAATCCTCTTCGCTATCGCAGCAATAGTAGGCGTAGGTTCACCAGTAATCATTTATTTGGTATTGTGGATAGTGATGAAGTTTAGCTGATTATATCATGATATGGAATATTACTCCTCTTCAGATTTTTCTGGAGAGGAGTTTTTGTTTTGGCCGAAATTTCCTATAACACTATACCTGCTTTTGCGAAATTAGTGTGAATATTTCGTATTGCACATTCATTTGCTTCACACTCCGAACCATCTTGCTATGAAAGATTTAGACCAGATCAGACTAAATTTTGACGAGGAGAGCCTCTTTCTACTCAACCTGAGCATTGCTTTTATCATGTACGGAGTGTCCCTGGGGCTGAGCACCGAAAATTTTAAAACGGTAATCAAATCACCACGGGCAGCTATAACCGGGTTACTATCACAGTTCCTGCTTCTGCCGGCCCTTACATTTCTACTGGTATGGGTACTGGAGCCCCATCCTGGCCTGGCTATGGGTATGATCCTCGTAGCGGCCTGTCCGGGGGGTAATATTTCTAACTTTTTCTCCTTCGTCTCTAAAGGTAACGTAGCCCTTTCCGTCAGCCTGACCATGCTGGCTTCACTGCTGTCAATGATCATGACTCCGCTCAACATTGAGTTTTGGGGAAGTTTTATAGAAAGAAAACAAAATCTGGATATTAACATCGGCTATTTTGAACTGATGCAAACCATTGTCCTGATTATCGGGATTCCTCTGGTGCTGGGGATGCTGACACGGCATTATTTCCCTCGCTTTAGCGAAAGGGCACAAAACATTACTAAATATATTTCTTTTCTGATCCTGCTGGCGATAATAGGCATGGCATTCCTTAACAACTATGAGCTTTTCCTGGATTATTATCAATTCATTGTTTTGCTGGTGCTCCTACACAATGCCGTAGCATTGCTGTTTGGATACTATTTCAGCAGATTTATGAACAATACTGAGCGGGACTGCCGCACCATTACCATTGAAACCGGTATACAGAATTCCGGGCTGGGCCTGGTGCTGATTTTCAATTTTTTTGACGGTCAGGGAGGCATGGCATTAATCACCGCATGGTGGGGAATCTGGCATATTATATCAGGTTTCATAATTTCTCAGTATTTTGCCCGCAAAAAGGACAAAACTACTGTTGCAACATGATGAAGATATTAGGGAAGATTCTCTACCACCCACTGAGGCTACAACTTCGACTTTCATGCCTTTTGTATTTCAAAAAGGTACAGTTCATTGGCAGACAAAATATACCATCAGGAGAAGCGGTTATTTACGCATCAAATCACCAGAATGCCCTGCTGGATGCGCTGGTCATCAGTATTTTTAGCGGCCGCTACCCTCATTTTCTTACCCGGGCCAATGTTTTCAATAACCCGAAGTTAGGAGACTTTCTCAGAGGATTTAAGATGATTCCGGTCTACCGCTTCCGCGACGGACTCGCCAATGTGAAAAAAAATAACGACACTTTTGAAGAAGCTATGCGGGTACTGGAAAAGAGAGAAGTGGTTGGTGTATTTCCTGAGGGTAATCATTCACTCAAATACGGGATACGCCAGTTGCAAAAGGGTGTGGCCCGTATTGCGTTTGGTGCTTCGGAAAGAAACGATTTTACGCTGGACGTCAAAGTAGTACCGATTGGCATACAGTATGAAGATTATTTTTCGTCCAGAGGAAGGATGCTGGTAAATGTAGGAGAGCCTATCAGACTTCTGGATTATGTAGCGCAATACCGGGAAGATCCAAAAAACGGGTATAATGCATTGTTGGATGAACTAAGCTCACGCCTGAAAAAACTAGCTTTGCACTTTCCGGAAGATGCGGATTATGACCGCCTGAAAAAAGATTTTGACCGGCAAAGGGTGTACAAAAACGATCTGCTGGACCAACTCAATGCTGACCAGCAATTGGTGACTGCCCTGCATCAGGGAAAGCCTTATCAGGAAAAGTCAGAAAAAATTTCGCCTCTACTCTTTATGTACTGGAAGTTAAGAAAAGTTTACAAAGCAGTCACCTACCCGGCACATAGACTGATCAATGGTATAGTAGCACAAAAAATAAAAGACCCGCACTTTGTGGGGTCTATCCGTTTTGTCTTGACTACTTTCTTATATCCAGTATACTTTCTGCTGCTGGCTTTGTTGCTATGGCTGATACTGTAGCTGTAAAGCAAGGGTTTTATAAAATTCCAACTTCAGAGAAGGCTCGTACGTGCGCTTCTATGTCTTCAGGGCCATAGCCGCACTCACGGTGTAACTCTATCTGTTCTCCGTGTTCTACGATCTTATCAGGAATCCCCAGGCGCTTTACCTGGGCAGTATAGCCATGGTCGGTCATAAACTCTACCACCGCACTGCCAAAGCCTCCCATCAGGCAGCCATCTTCCACCGTGATGACTTTACTGAAGCGGGTAAACACCTCGTGTAGCATTTCCTCATCCAGCGGTTTTACAAAGCGCATATCAAAATGCGCCGGATGTAAATCTTCCGCTGATAGTTTTTTACAGGCATCTATCGCGTAATTGCCTACGTGCCCTATGGTAAGAATAGCCACTTCCTCGCCGTCCTGTATCACTTGCCCCTTACCGATTGGCAACTCCTGCATAGGCGTTTTCCAATCCGGCATGACTCCCTGTCCGCGAGGGTAGCGGATAGAGAAGGGGCCGTCTTTGTACAGGGTAGCCGTATACATCAGGTTACGCAATTCAGCCTCATTCATAGGTGCAGAGACCACGATATTGGGCAGGCAGCGCATGTAAGCCAGGTCATAGGCTCCATGGTGGGTAGGGCCATCGGCTCCGGCAAGGCCGGCTCTGTCAAGGCAGAAAATGACCGGCAGCTTCTGTATACACACATCATGTACTACCTGATCATAGGCTCGCTGCATGAAAGTGCTGTAAATATTGCAGAAAGGGATCATTCCCTGGGTAGCCAGGCCGGCTGAAAAGGTAACGGCATGCTGTTCAGCAATACCTACGTCAAAAGCCCGCTCAGGCATAGCCTTCATCATAATGTTGAGGGACGACCCGGAGGGCATAGCAGGCGTAACGCCCATGATCTTTTCGTTCTTTTCAGCCAGTTCCACAATCGTATGCCCAAATACCTGCTGGTACTTGGGAGGCTGGGGTAAATCGTATATTTTCTTACGGATTTCTCCGGTGAGCTTATCAAATTTTCCGGGAGCATGCCACTTGGTCTGGTCCTGTTCGGCCAGGGAAAAACCCTTACCCTTAGTCGTAATACAATGCAGAATTTTAGGGCCGGGTATTTTTTTCAGGTCATTCAATACATGCACCAGGTGGTTCACATCATGGCCGTCAACCGGGCCGAAATACCGCAGGTTTAATGATTCAAACAGGTTGCTCTGCTTCAGCAGGAAGGTTTTTACGCTGGTTTCTACCTTGGCGGCTACCTCCTGGGCACTTTTGCCGAACTTGCTGATCTTGCCCAGCATTTTCCATACATCTTCACGAACGCGATTGTAAGTCTGAGAGGTAGTAATGTCGGTCAGGTAGTCTTTAAGCGCACCCACATTAGGGTCAATAGACATGCAGTTGTCGTTGAGGATGATGAGCAGGTTGGTATCAGAAACACCTGCATGGTTCATTGCTTCAAAGGCCATACCGCCAGTCATGGCGCCGTCACCAATTACCGCGATATGCTGCTTATCTCCCGTACCGCTGTATTTGGAAGCTACTGCCATACCCAGCGCGGCAGAGATAGAGGTGGAAGAATGACCGACGCCAAAAGCATCATACTCACTTTCGCTGCGCTTAGGGAAACCGGATAAGCCATTATAAACACGGTTAGTATGGAAGATATCCCGGCGGCCGGTTAATATTTTATGTCCGTATGCCTGATGCCCTACGTCCCATACGAGCTGATCATAAGGCGTATTGAATACATGGTGCAAGGCTACTGTTAATTCTACCACTCCCAGACTGGCACCAAAATGACCACCGTATACGGAAACCACATCAATGATAAATTGTCGGAGTTCCTGAGAAAGTTGTACCAACTGCTTTTGGTCCAGTGCTTTAAGATCTTCGGGGCTATTTATCTGCGCAAGTAATGAGCCGGGCTTTATCAGCATATTATTCTTTCTTGATGGTAATTCAGAAACAAGTATAAATTACGAATGTTTAAGCGATCAACAGAATCCAAAAACAAATAAAATGCAAAGGAACAATGTTTTTTTAAGAACAACACTTATTGCATGAATAATGTCCTAAATTTGCTTTAGTATTCCGGTCAGTAAATTTATTGATTAACCAGAGAAAAGAAAGCCACCCGTGAGTTTTGAGATCAAACTACCTCTCTTTGAAGGCCCCTTCGATCTGCTCCTTTTTTTTATTGAAAGGGACGAGCTGGATATCCATGACATTCCCATCTCCAAAATTACAGAAGACTTTCTCAGCTACCTGAGGCAGCTGGAGCAGATGAACATTGAAGTGGCCAGCGAATTTATCCTCGTGGCCGCTACCCTGATGCGCATCAAAGCAAAAATGCTGCTGCCCAGGCCTACCCTAAACGAAGAAGGAGAGGAAATAGATCCTCGTGAGGAACTCGTAAAACACCTGCTGGAGTACAAAAAATATAAGTCAGTTATCAAAGAACTGGCCGATATGGAAGAGATGCGCGCCTTGAAACATGAGCGCGGAAACCTGGTGCAGGAAATCAGGAAACTTTCAGAAAATAACGATGTTGAGGCTGAGCTGCAGGATGTAACCCTGTATAAGCTGCTGAAGGTTTTTGAGCGCGTAAGCCAGCGCTATGAACTAAAGCAGAGAGAAATGCCGCATCAGGTAGTACAATATCCCTACACAATCGCCGGACAGAAAGATTACATCCTCAGTAGCCTGAAGGGTAGAGAAAGGATGTCTTTTGAGGAAGTAATTCAGGAGGAGCCAAATAAAATTGCCATAATCTTCAACTTTCTGGCCATTCTGGAATTATTACAGTTAAACGAAATAAGTCTGCAGGTAGGCGAGGGGTTTAACAACTTCTGGATATTGCAGAAGAAAGAAGACGTTAGTGTAGAATAATGGATATTAGCTCCAAAGAAATATTTAAAACGCTTAATCCCAATAAAGTATGGATACCAGTGGCCATTGGGCTGGCTATCGTATTTTATTTGTTTTATAGCGACCCCGATCTTACCGCAGATAAGCTAAAGCTGATTTTCAATGCCTCGTGGCTGCCCCTGATATTGGCGATCCTGGTCATCTTTGCGCGTGATGCCGGTTATGTGTACCGGATTAAGACGCTGACCAACGATGAGCTTTCCTGGAGTAGCAGTATCTATGTCATCATCTTCTGGGAATTTGCCTCAGCGGTCACCCCTTCCATCGTCGGCGGTACTTCAGTAGTGGTTTTTGTGCTGATGAAGGAGGGCATTACGCTGGGCAAGTCAATTGCTTACGTTATGCTGACAGCCATACTGGACAATCTTTTCTTTGTACTGGTGTCGCCCCTGGCGCTGCTGTTTACAGCAGATGAACTTTTTCCCGAATCCAAAAACATGGAGTTACAGCTGGGCAACAGCCTGCAGGTACTCTTCCTGGTGAGTTATGTGCTCATTGCGGTCTACACTTTTTTCATGTTTTATGCAATTTTCATCAGACCGAGAGGCTTCAAGTGGCTGCTGCTCAAAGTAACATCGATCAAGTTTCTCAGGCGCTGGCGGCATGCTGCCGGTAACCATGGTGATGAGATCATACAGGCCTCCACACTGCTGAGAGGCAAGAGGTTCAGCTATTGGTCCAAAATTATCATCGCCACCTTCCTGATCTGGACGGCGCGCTACCTGATGCTCAACTGCCTGATCGCGGCCTTTACCAATGTAACGCCGATGGAGCATCTACTGATCTTCTGCCGCCACCTGATGATGTGGGTGACCATGCTGATCTCGCCCACGCCGGGAAGTAGCGGTACCGCGGAGTTTTTCTTTACCCAGTTTTTTACCGAGTTTCTGGGCGATTATACCTTTGTGACCAACATACTCTGGCGGATGCTTTCCTACTATCCATACCTCATCCTGGGCGCGATCTTCCTGCCTAAGTGGATACGGAGGGTATTTTTTAAGAAAAAGGGTAACAAACTAGCCCAGTCCTGATGCTTGTGGTGGGCCGATAAATTGCGTTTCTTCTTAGATTGACATTGGGTAAAAAAAAAGGAAGACATCCCTGCCTTCCTTTCTGTTTTTGATTTTCCTTCCCTGCCTTAAAAACGCTCCATTTCAGAAAAGAAGAAGTTGCCTTCTGCCTGTGCGGTTTCGTCAGCGTCAGAGCCGTGAACAGCGTTAGCCTCAATAGACTTGGCAAACAGCTTACGAATAGTGCCCTCTGCCGCGTCGGCAGGGTTTGTAGCACCGATCAGCTTACGGAAGTCTTCCACAGCATTATCCTTCTCCAGGATCATGGCAATAATTGGCCCGGAAGCCATGTAGGAAGTCAGGTCCTTATAAAAGGGGCGTTCTTTGTGTACTTCGTAGAATTTTCCCGCTGTTTCGTCGCTGAGCTTTGTCATTTTCATTGCTACGATACGAAAACCGGCTTCCTGTATCATCTTGATGATTGCTCCGGCATTGCCATCAGCCATCGCATCCGGCTTGATCATGGTAAATGTTCTCTTTCCTGCCATTGTAGAATTAGTTTTGATGAGTTCGTCAAATTTTTCGCAAAGCTACAAGTTTATTTAATACCGTCCATTTTTTTGTGCAAAAGAGAGGCCTTGCTTCTGCATTGTACGAAAAGCTGTAACTTGCGGGCTCTATATGTGCCGGAATACAGGCCGTACAAGCGGTGCTGACTTCTGGCAAAATATCATTACCTATACAATCCCATGCACAGGAGAAAGTTTATCAGCAATATATCAGCCGCTGCTTCAGCCTTACCCTTTGTCACTGCTACCGGGAGCCATGGTGCTTTAGACCAGCCTGCTGAGAGTAAGATCATGCCGCCCCGGCTGCAGCCCGGGGATACTATCGGGCTCGTAACGCCCGCTACCTATCTTACCGAAGAACAGTTGCGAAACGCCGTACTGTCACTGGAGAAACTAGGCTTTAAAGTACGTTACTCTCCCAATATGCTGGTACGTAAGGGCTATCTGGGCGGTACCGATCAGCAGCGGGCTGATGATATCAACCAAATGTTTGCTGACCCGGAAGTTAAAGGGATTATGTGTGGCCGGGGAGGTTATGGAAGTGGTCGTATCCTGCCGTACCTCGACTATGCGCTGATTCGCAGCAACCCTAAAGTTTTTATCGGCTTCAGCGATATTACCGCCATGCTTTATGCCATTTATAAGAAGGCAGGGCTGATTTGTTTTCATGGCCCGATGGGAACTTCGGATTACAATGAGGTCACCAGCACATATTTCCGGAAAGTACTGATGGAGCCTGAAAAGCAACTGGTATACGATAATGCGGAGGTTGATCCTAGGCTGGATATTGATCTGGCTGAAGAAGAACAACAAATTGAGGTAGCAGTAGAACCTGCTCCACAGATGGTGACCATCACTCCCGGACAGGCAGAGGGGGAACTGATCGGCGGAAACCTCTCGCTGATGAGCATGCTTTGCGGCACCGCTTATGACCTGGATATGCGGGGAAGGCTCGTCTTTATAGAAGAAGTAGGTGAGGCTCCCTATCGGATAGACCGCATGCTGACGCAGTTGCTGCTGGCTGAAGATAAACTACCAGCTGCTGCAGGAATTGTGCTGGGTACGTTCAACGATTGCGAGGCAAGTGATGAAGATCGTTCATTTTCGCTGGCGCAGGTGCTGCAGGACCGGCTGGCAGGCTTGGGTATTCCGGTGCTGTATGGCCTATCCTTCGGCCATATCCGGCAGAATATGACACTGCCTTTTGGTAGCCAGGCTCGGCTGGATGCTGACCAGAAAAAGGTAGTGCTGCTGGAACAGGCCGTGTCTTGAAAAATGACATTTTTTTTATATAATTTTGCATAAATCAACATTCTGCTAAAGCCTGCTTTGTTTGTTAAAATAAGAATAGCAGATTAATTTCTAAGACATGAAAATTATACTACACACATTTGACCTGAAAATAAGAGACCGCTTTAAAATCGCGCACCAGGAGAGGGATTCGCAGGAGACACTGATCGTAGCCTTGCAGGATGTAGATGCAGACGGCAATACAGTAATCGGCCTTGGTGAGACCACTGCCAATCCTTACTATGGCTTTACTGTGGAAAGTATGCAGGAAGAAATTGAGCAGCTACGTGCGCATATCGAGAACTTTCAGATAATAAATACAGCACAGGCCAGTGGCTTATCAGGCCGGCCCGAGGCTTTCTGGGAGCATCTTTACCCGCATCTGCAGCAGCGTTCTTTCACACTTTGTGCCCTGGATATGGCGGCGCATGATCTCTATGGCAAGAAACTGGGAAAGCCCCTGTACCAGGTCTGGGGTCTGGACCCCAAAGATGCGCCGGCATCCAATTATACCATTGGGATAGATACCATAGAAAAAATGGTGCAAAAGATGAAGGCAGTACCCTGGCCGCTGTATAAAATCAAGCTGGGTACGGAAGAGGACCTGGAGATTGTGAAGGAATTGAGAAAGCATACCGATGCGGTTTTTCGCGTGGATGCCAACTGTGCCTGGGGCGTGGACGAAACCATCCGCAACTCAGTTGAACTCCAGAAACTGGGTGTGGAATTTATAGAGCAGCCTATGCGGGGAGATGATTTTGAAGGAATGAAAGAAGTTTACAAGCGCTCTGCACTGCCGTTGATCGCCGACGAAAGCTGCATTGTGGAGTCAGATGTGGCTCGCTGCCATGGGCATTTTCATGGTGTCAATATTAAGCTGACCAAGTGCGGCGGACTGACACCGGCCAGAAGAATGATTGCGGAAGCCCGCCGACTGAATATGAAAGTAATGGTGGGCTGCATGACTGAGTCCAGCGTCGGCATTTCCGCTATTGCCCACCTGGCACCATTGCTGGATTATGTGGACATGGACGGAGCACTGCTGCTGGCAGAGGATGTGGCTACCGGTGTAAAAGTACAGCCCGATGGTGTGGACTATGCGCAGGAAAATGGCACAGGAGCAAGACTGATCACCGCAAACAAGCTGGAGCAGCAGGTTTAAAAATTTACAGATCAGGCGGGTCTCTGTTTCCGGCTGATTTTTATTTATCTGATGATATGCCAATAACTCATTCACTTCCCGGAAGGACCGTCTGGACCGAAGGAAAGGAACGCCTTTACTTCAGCGGAACTTCCTACCTGGGTATCAACCACTCTCCCGAATACCAGCAGCTGTTGCTGCAGGGTATTCAGCAGTATGGCGGAAATTATTCCAGTTCCAGGTCATCCAATCTGCAGTTGGCTGTTTATGAGCAGGTGGAGCACTTTATGGCAAAATGGCTGGGTACTGAGGCAGTACTTACTTTCTCATCGGGTTTCCAGGCGGGACAGGCGCTGATGCAGTGTCTGCCGCGCAGCGCGAGCTATATTTTTGCCCCCAAGACCCATCCTGCTGTCTGGCAGACCGACCAGCATGTGTGGCAGGGAGATTTTCCTTCCTGGGTACTTTCATTACCGGCCCAGGTCGCTGCCGCTGCTGACGAAGTCATTATCGTAACTAACTCCCTGGACGCCCTTTTTGCAGAAAAGTATAAATTTAACTGGCTGGCGGACCTGCCCCGTGGCAAGCAAATTCACGTGATCGTAGATGACTCTCATGGACTGGGGGTAATCGGCAAACTTGGCGAGGGAGTCATCAGCGAGATAAAAGCGTTTTTGCCCAGGCATGTACAATTGACCATCGCTGGTTCTGTTGGCAAGGCGCTTGGCATACCGGGTGGCCTGGTCGCGGGTTCCGAGGCACTGATACGCAGCCTCAGGAAGAATCCTGCCTTTACGGCGGCTTCACCAGTTGCTCCGGCCTATCTGTTTGCTTTTCTGCATGCGCAGCATCTCTACCACACTGCACGTTTACATCTGAAAGAAAGGACAGCGCAATTCAGGCAGGCAGTACAGCCTAGCGGACTTTTTCATCATTTTGGACATTACCCGGTTTTCTACACACCCTACAATGCACTGGCCGGCGCACTGGGGGATGAGATGGTGCTTTCCAGCTTCCCTTACCCCCATCCGGATAGTGAACCGGTGACAAGGATTGTACTGAATGCGCTACATACCGAGGAGGATATCGCAAACTTATCCGCAGCCGTATTGGCATTTGCCGAAAAACAACTCTTCTGACAAAAGGCTAAATATTAAGCCAGTAAGATAGCTTCACGATCAGCGCCCGATTCTTTACATCAAAATTATTCACCCGGTTAAAGACATCATACACATAGTTATCAGTGTAGACGATGAAGAGGTCAGATACGGGCTGGAACCGCCACTGCAGTCGGCTGTTGACGTTGATGTTCTCAAACTGACTATTGTATTGTACAAAGGTGGTAAAGAACACGCTGCGCGTAAAAGTGATATCCATCCGGGGACCGATCAGGAAAAGATTGGCACTGGAATAGGGGGCCTGCAGATTGATGCGACTGTAAGACATGTCCAGGGAAAACAGGCCGTAAGGCTGCGCCCGGTAGTTGAGTGTACCGTTGATGAAGTTGAGCGTTCCTCCATAGTATTGCCCGTTAATGGTATTGATGTCGTAAAAGAAAGGCTTCCTGCGGTCTGACTGATACTCCAGGCTGAAGCCGGTCATATTGAAGTCTTCGCCTGTATCAAAAAACAGCCCTTCGCGGCTGGGCCGGAAGGGTGCAAACAAATACACATAATTACTTACCAGGGCGGCCGTAAACTGGCTGGTGTTGGTAAAGATAAATTCGTAAAATAAGTTAAGGTTAGAATCGGTCAGGCCGATATCCTTATTCCACCAGAACTGCTGCTCCAGCCCGGGTCCGTGGCTTACAATCTTCTCCGACTTGGGGAAGAAGCGATAGGCAATAGAGGGCATAATCCGTCTGAAATTGGTGCGGGGCACAAACCCAACCTCCGCGTTGAAGTTTTCGCCTACGATCTGGTGCAGCCAGCTGACATCCCAGCGCAGCGTGCTGTAAGCGAGGGTGGCGCCATGGGTATAGCTGTTGTCTTTCGGTACCGGATCAAAGCTCCGGTGGTAATATACCTTACCGGTCCAGGTATTGTCGGCAGAGGCATGGTTATACTCCAGCCCGGCCAGCCGATTGTAATTACCCGACTGCAGGGTAAAATCATCAAGCGTATCGGTCAGCGACTGCTTGTTGATCACGAGAGCCGAAATATTGGATCTTTCAAAAAGCTGTCGTTGCACAGCTCCTACCGAATAGTTGAGGCTGGGCAGGTTTATACTCTCGTCCTCGCCAGTCTGCATGTTCATCAGTCCGACGCGCCATTTATCATTCACCCTGCCACTCAGGCGGGCACCAAAGCGGATAGGGTTCTGTACATTCTGCCCGGTAGTAGAATCTATGGCGACGCCTATACGACGGGAAAAGAAGGGGCGGGCATTCTCAAACCCGAAATTGGCAAAAAGGTCAGCATTCTCCAGGAAAAACTGCCGTCGCTCCGGGAAAAATATCTCAAAGCGGTCCAGGTTGGTCACCTGCTGGTCTACCTCTACCTGCGAGAAATCGGGGTTCACCGTCAGGTCCAGGTTGAGCGAAGCAGATACCGCTACTTTGGCATCCCCGCCTATACTAAGATTACGGTTGGTCGGCGTCTCACCAACGTAGTCCCGGCTCATGCCGCCGGCCACAAAAGGGATGAGTGATATGTTAGGTCCCGGTTTTTTCAAGGGCTTATCCCACAGAAGCTTGCCCGTAAAAGCCAGAGAGTATAGTCTGAAGTTACGGGGCACCTTGTTCCAGGTAGCCCGCTCATTGGTGTGGCTATCAAGGCGGTAAAACTGCATTCTCCACTGATCTGAACCGGCCTCATAGCGCAGGCTTTTGAAGGGGATGGCTACTTCCGCAGTCCAGTACTCCGGGTAGATTTTGGCAGTAGAGTACCATTTGTTGTCCCAGGATAAATCAAAATCGTCCTGAAGTGCTCCTCCGTTAGCCACCAGGCCTTCCCGCTGTACCCCAAAGGGATTGATGCCAAAAACAAAAGCATTGGTCTGATCCTGAAAAGTATCAAAGATAAAGGTGACCATGTCGTTGCCTGAGCCACGAAAATCCCGCCTTAAGGAAGGCGTTACGTAATAAATGTCATTGGCTTCCGAGGTACTGTAGCATTTGGCAAAAATGTAGATAAACTGCTCATCATACGTCATGCGGATCTCGGTGCGGGCCACTGCTTCGGACGTATCCATGGGGAAGTTCTGCCAGAAATTTTGTGCTACCTCGGTCTGTTGCCAGATATCTTCATCCATGATACCATCCAGCCGGATAGCCTCGGTAGTCTGGTTGATCTTCAGGCAACGTCGCTCTTCACTTTCACTGTCTTGGGCCTGGGCAATAAAGGGGTAGAAAAGAATAAAGATAAAGCCAAAAGGATAAAACTTAGTCATTCAATCAGTAAGTAGGTAGAATCAGGGAATAATATTGGGCAATATGGCAAATCACGCAGCTAACTTACAAAGGAAAAGGCTATAAAGCCACTTCTTAATTTCATTGATTGGGAAATATACATCGTTTTATTAATGGATTGATTTAATTCCCAACATTTATCTGCTAAATTCGCAGCCAACTTTTGTTTCCGTTGGTTGGTTGCAATATTCTGCCTGTCAACAGGGCATGAGCTTCAGCCCGAAAATGTTATACTTACAACTTTAAACCTGCGTCTATCCATGCCTAGAGATCACAGTATCAAGTCAGTCCTTATCATTGGTAGCGGTCCCATCATCATTGGCCAGGCCTGCGAATTTGACTATTCCGGTTCGCAAGCCGCTCGTTCTCTCCGGGAAGAAGGGATTGAGGTTACGCTGATCAACTCTAACCCGGCCACCATCATGACCGACCCGGTGACCGCCGACAATATTTACCTGAAACCGCTGGAAAAGAAGTACATCATTGAAATACTCGAAAAGCATAAAATAGATGCTGTATTGCCGACCATGGGCGGACAGACGGCCCTGAACCTGGCCATTGACTGCGAAAAAGCCGGTATCTGGGAGAAATATGGCGTTCGCCTGATCGGAGTGGATATCGATGCGATAGAGACTACTGAAGACCGGGAAAAGTTTCGCCTCAAGATGAAAGAGCTGGATGTCAATGTCTGTGAAGGTAATATCGCTACTTCCTTCCTGGGGGGCAAGGAGATCGCCCAGCGTATAGGGTTTCCATTGGTCATCCGCCCTTCTTACACATTGGGAGGCTACGGCGGAGGTTTTGTCAAAACCAAGGAAGAATTTGACAAAGCCCTGACCCAGGGGCTGCATGCTTCGCCCATCCACGAGGTGCTGGTAGAGCAGAGTATCATGGGATGGAAGGAGTACGAACTCGAGTTATTGCGGGACAATATCGGTAACATCATCATTATCTGCTCCATTGAGAATTTTGACCCCATGGGCGTACATACCGGCGACTCTATTACGGTAGCCCCGGCAATGACGCTGCCGGATACTGTGTACCAGCACATGCGCGACCTGGCAAAGAAGATGATAAACGGCATCGGGCAGTTTGCCGGAGGGTGTAATGTGCAGTTTGCCGTTAATCCTGAAGATGATTCTATCGTAGGCATTGAGATCAACCCGAGGGTATCACGTTCATCGGCGCTGGCTTCCAAGGCTACCGGATATCCTATCGCCAAGGTGGCTGCCAAACTGGCTATCGGCTATAACCTGGATGAACTGAAAAACCAGATCACCGGTAATACTTCCGCCTTCTTTGAACCGGCCATTGACTATACTATCGTCAAAATACCTCGCTGGAATTTTGAGAAATTTGTGGGAGCAGACCACCGCCTGGGCCTGCAGATGAAGGCAGTAGGCGAGGTGATGGGTATAGGCCGTAATTTCCAGGAAGCCCTGCAGAAAGCCTGTCAGTCACTGGAAATCAAGCGCAACGGACTTGGTGCTGACGGAAAAGAGGAAACCAATCAGAAAGTAATCCTGGAGAAGCTGGAAAACCCTACCGGTGACCGCCTCTTCCGTATTTATGATGCCTTTAAGATGGGCATCTCTATGTCAACCATCGAGAAGCTGACCAGGATAGACAAGTGGTTCCTCCAACAGATTGAAGAACTGATAGAGCTGGAAAGAGAAATAGAAAAATATTCGCTGGATACTATTACCAAAGAGCTCATGATGACCGCCAAGCAGAAAGGCTATGCCGACCGGCAGATAGCCCACCTGCTGCGCTGCCTGGAGAGCGAGGTACATGAGAAGCGAAAGGAAATGGGTATCAAACGGGTGTACAAACTGGTAGATACCTGTGCTGCGGAATTTGAGGCCAAAACGCCTTACTATTATTCTACCTTCCAGGAAGAAAATGAATCAGAGCGCTCTGACCGCAAAAAAATCCTGGTACTGGGCTCCGGCCCCAACCGTATCGGGCAGGGTATAGAGTTTGACTACAGTTGCGTACACGGCGTGCTGGCGGCGAAAGAATGCGGCTACGAAACCATCATGATCAACTGTAACCCTGAAACCGTATCTACCGACTTTGACGTGGCCGATAAGCTGTACTTTGAGCCGGTATTCTGGGAGCATATCTACGATATTATCCAGCACGAGCAACCGGAAGGGGTTATCGTGCAGCTGGGCGGGCAGACCGCCCTGAAACTGGCCGAAAAACTGGATCGTTTTGGCATCAAAATCATAGGGACGCCTTTTGAGGCTCTTGACCTGGCCGAAGACAGAGGTCGCTTTTCTACGCTGCTGAAGGAAAATAATATTCCTTACCCTCGGTTTGGAACCATTACTGATGCGGACTCTGCACTGGAACTGTCTAAAGATATTGGATTCCCGCTGCTCGTGCGGCCTTCCTACGTATTGGGTGGACAGAGCATGAAGATCGTGATCAACGAGAAAGAACTGGAAGAGCATGTAGTGGAAATCCTGAAGGATATGCCCGGTAACCAGATCCTGCTGGATCATTTTCTGGAGGGAGCCATTGAGGCGGAGGCTGATGCTATTTGTGACGGAGAAGATGTGCATATTATTGGAATTATGCAGCACATAGAACCCGCCGGTATTCACTCCGGCGATTCATATGCCGTACTGCCTCCTTATAACCTGGGCGACTTCGTGATGCAGCAGATCGAGATGTACACCAAGAGGCTGGCAGTAGCGCTGGGTACCAAGGGGCTGATCAATATTCAGTACGTCATCAAGGGCGATACGGTATATGTGATTGAAGCCAATCCACGGGCTTCCCGGACGGTGCCCTTCATTTGCAAGGCCTACCAGGAGCCTTATGTAAACTATGCGACCAAGATCATGCTGGGCGAGAAGAAAGTGAAGGACTTTACGTTCAATCCTGTCAAGAAGGGCTATGCCATCAAGGAGCCGGTCTTCTCCTTCAATAAATTTCCCAACGTAAATAAGGAGCTTGGGCCGGAAATGAAATCCACCGGTGAGGCTATTTACTTCATTGATGACCTGATGGATGATTATTTCCTGAAGATCTATAGCGAAAGAAATCTGTACCTGAGTAAATAAGCAGTCGCAGGATTTAGCTCAATATTTAAGAATCGCCCGTTAAGACGGGCGATTTGTGTTTTCAGCTATCTTATGTTTTTTTTTGCAGATTCTGGTCAAAACTAACCATAGCACCTAGCATAAATATGGCTTTGGTCAGACTATAATAGTAAAAGCTGTGATGAAGGCCTTGTCACAGGAAACTTATGTTTAGGCAAGTAAGTTAGAATTATAGTATATTGTCCGACAAAAAGACCTTAGCATGTTACTCAAGTTTTTATTATTTCTCTTTTTTATATACCTGCTGTTCAGGGTGGTTAACTTTTTCTTTAAGGTGATGTACACAGTTTCAGGCGCCAAAAAACAGCAGGCCAATTTTAACCGCAGTCAGCAGCGCCAAAGGCAGAATGGCTACGGTCCTCAGTCGCGTAAGTATAAGCAGCCTTCTGATGGCAACGTGAACATAGACTACATTCCCGAAGACGATAAGGAAAAGAATGGCAAGGGCCCTCGTAATTTTAAGGGAGGAGAGTATGTGGACTATGAAGAGTTGAAATAATCATGGCAGATCTTCTAACAACTCCCAGAAAGAAGTTAAAAAAAGTCCCTCGTGAATTTATTTTTGAGGAGATTGATGGCGTGCCTTTGTATTACCAAGGCTACAAAGAAGCTATTGCTCAAAAGCTATCCGTAGAAAATATTATGGGAAGTGGTGAATTACAATCGATCCTGATTTCAATTATTCTGGACTATCTGTACGGTAATTTGGATAAAAGTAGTTACCGGATCATTTCTAACGAGGCCGGTCTGCATCTGAAAAAGAATACTAACCTTTCGGCTGACATAGCTATATACGATAAAAACGTGCTGAAAAATCGTAAACCGCAAAACAAATACTTTGATATCCCGCCGCTGGTGAATATCGAAGTTGATACCAAAGCCGATTTGCAGGAATTTCAGGCAGGCACAGATTATTACCACATCAAGACTCAGAAACTACTGGACTTCGGTGTGCAGCAGGTCATCTGGTTTTTTACCACCTCTCGCAAAGTGATGATCGCCCGACCCGGTCAGCCCTGGATCACTACCAACTGGGATCAGCCGGTACAGTTGTTGGAAAATTACACCTTCTCCCTCACTGCCCTGCTACAGCAGGAAGGCATCCAACTGGATTAACAAACATTACTCCCTGTATTGTGTCCTCGCAAAACAGTCTGTTACCACGGACTGTAGCTCTACAATCCAGTAATTTGTTACGATGATTTTACCTTCCGTAGCTTTTCCTCATTCGCTATCTTCTGCTTCGTCTTTCGCTGCTTGTACCAGAGATTAAGTATCACACCCAGTATAGCCAGCCCCATACCGGCGTAGGCGTAGATGTTGTAGGTCTCGCCAAAAAATATATAGCCGAAGATCAGTGCGTAGACGATTCCCAGGTAGCGGATAATGCTCACCTTGGAAAGTTCCTCCATTTGTATGGACTTGGTCATAAAATACTGGGCAAACTGTGTGAACAGCCCAATAGAGATTAGTATCGCCCAGTCCCAGCCCTGCGGTGGTTCCCAGTTGAAGGCCGAATAGATGCCGGTGATGGGCGTGGTGATTAGCGGAAAGTAAAAAATAATCACCAGCGGATGCTCGGAGGTATTGACTTTGCGGATAAAGTTCTGCGCCAGGCCGGAGAAGAAAGTGGCTATAACCCCAATAATGAAGTAAATGGGCGCAATCCGCGGATCAAAGCCCTGCACCATGATCACCCCACCAAAGGCCGCCAGGAAGAATAGCCACTGCAACTTGAAGACCTTTTCGCCAATGATGAAGATGCCCAGCAGCGTAGTAAAAATAGGGGCCAGAAAGCCAATGGTTACCGCACTGGCCAGCGGGATATTTTGCAAAGTTTCGTAGAACAGGATCAGCGCTACCGCCCCGCACATACCCCGCAGGATAAGGAGTTTGCGATTATTACCCCAGACCGACACCCGTTGCTGCTTGAGCATCAGGAAGCTGAGTCCGAAAGAAATGATGGAGCGAAAAAATACCACTTGAGTGGAAGGAATATGCGGTACCAGCTTGACCATCAGTCCCATACAGGAAAAGAAAAAGACCGATACAACCATGTACCAGACACCCCGTGTAAATGCCATAAATGGGTTACTTCATTGAACTGTCTTAACATAATCAGCCGGACCGCGGAAGGTTTAGCCGAAAAGCAATTCAACAGTAAATGAAAAAATCTTTTATGCCGAAAACCAGTGCTTTTGTATGGCTTCCCGCAGATCGGACTGTATGGC
>CAZFFW010000030.1:0-41176 GCA_964518125.1 uncultured Porifericola sp. | reverse complement strand
AGCCAATTAACCATTTACCTGCATATGTCTCCTGTTGAACTAAACCACCTCCTCGGCAACATTGACCTGTACCTGCTGGACCAGATCCTGAAGGACCGGTTTAGGCCGGATATGCGGATACTGGACGTAGGCTGCGGAGAAGGTCGCAACCTGGTGTATTTTATCCGGCAGGGTATGGATGTCTGGGGCATAGACCGAGATGAATCCGCCCTGCAGTTGCTGCGCATGTACGGCAGAAGTCTGCACCCGGACTTTGACCCCGAGAAAATCATACATGATGATGCGGCTGATATTTCGCTTCCTCCAGCCAGATTTGACGGTATTATCAGCAGTGCAGTGCTGCATTTTGCTGACAGCCATAGCCACTTCCGGCAGATGTTTTCTGAGTTGGTCAGGCTTTTACGCCCGGGAGGCTTACTCTTTGTCCGCACCGCTATGTACAATGGAGTGGAAGAGGGCGCTGCTCCAGTCGGTAATGAGGGACGTTACCATCTTCCGGACGGCAGCGAACGCTACCTGCTGACTGATGGCCTGCTGGCAAGCCTATGTTCTGAACACCGCCTGCTGCTTATGGAGCCATTAAAATATGTAGTAGTCCATGAGGCCAGAAGTATGGGCAGTTTTATCCTGCAGAAACAGCCATGAACAGTGCATATTTTTTACAAAACAAAGCATTTTACTTTGGGTTATAAAATCTGCTATGAATCATTTACTTGGGACAATTTCGCTGGCTTCACTCCTCTCTTTGTGCGCCTGTGGCTCCTCTGTGAAGCAGGAAATCAACGAAAAAGAGGCTAAATATACCACATCCGACGCCTCAGAGCTTTTTTTCAAAAATGTAAGGTCGATTTACTATGAGAAAACCGTCATGGATGAGGCCAAACTGGATGTCTACAGGATCAAGGAACGACAACAGGCTGAAGAATACCCGCTCATGAACCTCTCCATAGTAGTCAACTGGCGGTATGATGAAGCCTACGTACTGACCGAACCTAATGCCTACCTGCAGCAAATGGATACCATCAGAGTAGTATGGCAGGATACTACTGTTAATGAACAAGGTGAGTACATATTTACCCAGGGTAACAAAGACGCTCATTTCAGCTTTGCTACCCAGCTATACCGCAGCCTGCAGGCCGAGCACCAGCTTTTTGTACTGGATGCAGGTGAGCCGGTAAAATTTATGAACCGGCGAGATGCCCGTGAGCCTTTCCGCAAGACGATGGTAGACTACTTTCGTTTGGTAGATTTATTATGAGAGTTAGTATAATACTTTGAGCAGCAAAGAGATATGCTAGAAGAATTGTTAGGGGCAAGCATTAATTTACGTAATACTTCAAAATTATCGCTACCATTTTAGAACTCAGGCAGATAATTGGGGTTTTTACAAAGGATAGTTGAATAATTTTCTATTTTTGTTGGCGATCACATAATGTTATACTACAAGGATTACAGGCTGGGCGAAGATAAGGAGTGGGTCGTGTTTGTACACGGCGCAGGCGGCAGTTCTTCTATATGGTATCGTCAGCTCAAAATGTTCCGCAAACACTTCAATGTGCTGCTGGTAGACCTGAGAGGCCATGGCCGCTCCAAAGATTTACTGGAAGATTATGTCAAAAGCCGCTATTCTTTCCGCGATGTTACGGCCGACCTGCTGGAGGTAATTGAACACCTTAATATCCGTCAGGCCCATTATGTGGGTGTATCCATGGGTACGATCATCATTCGCACCCTGGGCGAAATCGCCCCCCATAAGCTCAAATCAATGATTCTTTGTGGTGCCATCGCCCGCCTGAATATACGCTCACGCCTGCTGGTATTCCTGGGCCACTGCGTGAAGCGCATTGTACCGTTTATCTGGTTATACCGCCTATTTGCGTGGATCATCATGCCAAACCCCAGGGACGCACTTTCCCGTAACCTCTTTATCAGGGAAGCTAAAAAACTATACAAGAAAGAATTTCTAAAATGGTTCAGGCTGACTTATGAGGTCAACCCTCTGCTCAGATATTTTAAGGAAAAGGAAATCGCTGTGCCTACCTTGTATATTATGGGTGATGGAGATTATATGTTTTTGCCTCCGGTAAGGAAAATCGTGCAGGAACACCAGCATGCTATTTTGAAAGTTGTAGAAAATTGCGGCCATGTTTGTAACGTTGAAAAACCAGATATTTTTAATAAACTTGCCATTGGTTTTATCCAAAACGGACATAACAGACTTATTGCAGGCTAAGAAAGGTGTGACAATTACAGCCACAAAACTTTAGCTGGAAGGGATCGGGGCAACTGCTTTCACCCAATCTGACACCGCAAATGCCGGAGGAATAAAGAATAAGGTCTACTACCACTGATAGGAAACAACTCACCCACGTTACAGCCAGACAATCAGATTATTGCTCAACATATTTGCTCATTTGTAAAGGAAAACGCATACATGAAAAAAAATCAATTTTTGAGGGTAAGCCAACAGGGCTTGTATACCATGCTGTTGCTGACGGCTGTAATGGTAGGCTGCAGTAAGGAGAAAGGTAAGGATACCGCTTCGCCTGCCCCTCAGGCAGCAGAACCGGCTTTTTCGGTAGAAGGAATGATCGTCAGAACGGAAGAACTGGACGATAAAATATATACTACCGGCACACTGCTGGCCAATGAAGAAGTAGAGCTCCGCCCCGAAACCTCCGGTCGTGTGGTAGGCATTTACTTTGAGGAAGGCAGCCCGGTTTCCCGGGGCCAGCTTCTGGCAAAAATTGATAACAGTGAACTTAATGCCCAGCTGAAAAGACTCCAGATACAGGCTGAACTGTCCCGTACTGAAGAAGCGCGCCAAAAGAAACTGCTCGAGATAGAGGCCATCAGCCAGGAAGAATATGACATCACCCTCAGTGAACTCAATACTATCCAGGCCGAAATGGACCTCCTGCAGACGCAGATTCGTAAGACCAATATCGTATCTCCCTTCAGCGGTGTAGTCAGTCTGCGCTACATCAGTGAGGGTGGCTACGTTTCGCCCACTTCCCTGATCGCCTCAATGCAACAGATTGACCCCATCAAACTGGAGTTTTCGGTTCCTGAAAGATATATCAGCGAAGTTAAGGAAGGTACGGTAGTAAACTTCAGCGTTACCAATTCTGAGGAAACTTACCAGGCCAGGGTATATGCAATAGATACCAAAATAGATGTCAATACCCGTACGGTGAAAGTCAGGGCCAGAAGTGCCAACCCGGAAAACACGCTCAAACCGGGGGCATTTGCCCGGGTAGAGATCATCCTCAAAACCTTTGATGAAGCCATCCTCGTGCCCTCCGAAGCCATCCTTACTGAGCTAGAAGGCGAAAAAGTATATATTTCAGAAAACGGTAAAGCTACTTCCAAAAAAATCAAAACAGGCATTCGTACTGAACATCGCGTGCAGATCATAGAGGGCCTCAGCCCCAAAGACACACTGGTACTTACCGGACTCATGTCTATACAGGAGGGTAAAACTCTGGAGTTTAAGGAGATCAAAAGACCGGCAAACGAATTAGATCTGGCACAACCCAACATATCACTCTAACCGCCTATGAATCTTTCATCCATCAGCATTGAGCGCCCGGTACTGGCTACCGTTATGTGCATCGTCATTATCATCTTTGGGATGATCGGCTTTTCGTACCTGGGCATCCGGGAGTATCCCAGCGTGGACCCGCCTATCATCTCAGTAAGTACCAGCTATACCGGGGCCAGCGCAGAAGTAATGGAATCCCAGATCACAGAACCGCTGGAAGAAGGTATCAACGGTATCTCGGGCATACGCTCACTTACCTCTATCAGCAGCGACGGGCGCAGTACCATTACCGTAGAGTTTGAACTGGGCGAAGACCTGGAAGCTGCCGCCAATGATGTGCGCGACCGTGTTTCGCAGGCCCGGCGCAACCTCCCGCCTGATGCTGACCCTCCCATCGTGACCAAAGCTGATGCTGACGCTACTACCATCCTGGCACTTACCGTGCAGAGTGACAGCCGCAGCCTGCTGGAGCTTTCCGAGATAGGCACCAATATTTTTAAGGAAAGACTGCAAACCATACCCGGCATCAGCAATATCCGTATCTGGGGTGACAAGAAATACTCCATGCGCCTGCAGATGGACCCTGCCAGGCTGGAGGCCTACCAGCTTACGCCCCTGGATGTGCGTAATGCCCTGCGACAGCAGAACGTAGAGCTGCCTACGGGTAACATTGAAGGCTACCGTAGCTTCCTGACGATCCGTACCATGGGCAGGCTCACGACAGAAGCTGACTTCAACGACATGATCATCAAGGAAGAAGACGGTGCGGTGATCAAATTCAAGGACATTGGAGATGCAGTGCTGGAAGCAGAAAACCAGCGCTCCATGCTGCGGGGTAATGGAAAAATACCGATGATAGGTATAGCAGTGACGCCTCAGCCCGGTGCCAACTACATTGCCATCGCCGATGAGTTTTACAAGCGTGTCAAACAGATAGAAGCAGAACTACCTGACGACCTCAAAACGGGTTATGCACTGGATACCACGCTGACCATCCGTAAAGCCATTTCTGAGGTAGAAGAAACCATCCTCATTGCCTTTGGCCTGGTAGTAATCGTCATCTTCATGTTCCTGCGTGACTGGCGCACTACGCTTATCCCTGCCATTGCCATCCCGATCTCACTGATCGGTGCGTTCTTCATTATGTATGTGGCTGATTTTTCTATTAATATACTGACGCTGCTGGGTATCGTACTGGCTACCGGCCTGGTAGTGGATGATGCCATCGTAGTGCTGGAGAATATTTACCAGAAAATAGAATCAGGAATATCTCCCCGTAAGGCAGCACACGAAGGTTCGTCAGAGATTTACTTCGCTATCATCTCTACTACCGTCACGCTGGCGGCTGTATTCCTGCCTATCATCTTCCTGGAAGGGGTAACCGGCCGGCTATTCCGCGAGTTTGGTGTAGTAGTAGCAGGATCAGTCCTTATTTCGGCCTTCGTTTCCCTCACGCTCACCCCGATGATGAGTTCTCGCCTGCTGAAGAAGAAAGAAAGAACCAGCTGGTTTTTCAGGGTAACAGAACGCTTCTTTGTTGGCATGACTAACAGCTACAACAGCATGCTGATCCGCTTCATGCGCTTCCGCTGGGTGGCTGTGGTGATCATGCTCATTTCGCTGGGAGGCATTGCTTATTTTGGCGCAATCATCCCCTCAGAACTGGCTCCGCTAGAAGACAAAAGCCGCCTGCGGATTTTATCTTCCGCCCCCGAAGGAATTTCGTACGAACTGATGGATGACTATGTAATGGACCTACTCGATGTGGTGGATACCCTACAGGAGAAGTCCTCGCTGATTGCCGTGACCTCTCCCGGTTTTGGTGCCAGTAATTCTGTCAATTCCTCCTTCCTAAGAGTAACGCTGAAAGACCCTTCGGAGCGGGAGCGTTCGCAGCAGGAAATTGCTACCCAGCTTTCCGGCATTATGCGGGACATGAACTTTGCCCGTTCTTTCGTGGTGCAGGAACAGACTATACAGGTGGGCCGCTCCAGTGGCTTGCCCATACAGTACGTGATTCAGGCTCCCAATATGGAAAAGCTCAAATCTGTGCTGCCTGCTTTTATGGAAAAAGCTTCTCAGAATCCCAATTTTGAGGTGGTTGACCTTGACCTGAAGTTCAACAAGCCCGAACTGGCAGTCACTATTGACCGCGAAAGAGCCAGGGCCCTGGGCGTATCGGTACTGGACATTGCCGAAACCATACAGCTTTTCTTCAGTGGGCAGCGCTTTGACTATTTCATCATGGATGGTAAGCAGTACCAGATCATCGGGGAAGCCAGCCGCTCCAACCGTGACGAGCCCCTGGACCTGAGTTCTATCAGTGTACGCAACAAGCGTGGTGAGCTGATCACGCTCAATAATGTGGTGAACCTGGAAACCCAGAGCGCTTCGCCGCAGCTTTATCGATACAACCGCTATGTTTCGGCTACTGTGTCAGCCTCGCCTGCTGAGGGGGTAACCCTGGGACAGGGCATTGCCGACATGGACGAAATTGCGGACGAGCTTTTAGACGAATCCTTTTCTACTGCACTTTCCGGTACTTCCAAAGATTATGAAGAAAGCTCCGGCAGCCTTTACTTTGCCTTTGGCCTGGCATTGGTACTGATATACCTGGTACTGGCCGCCCAGTTTGAGAGCTTTATCGATCCGCTGATCATCATGTTTACTGTACCGCTGGCACTTACCGGCGCCTTGCTTACACTCTGGATGTTCGACCACACACTGAACATTTTCAGCCAGATTGGTATCATCGTGTTGATCGGGATTGTCACCAAGAACGGTATTCTTATTGTGGAATTCGCCAACCAGCGGAAGGAAGAAGGGCTCAACAAACTTGATGCAGTCATAGAAGCGGCTACACTCCGCCTGAGACCCATCCTGATGACCAGCCTCGCTACCATCCTGGGCGCCTTGCCAATTGCGCTGGCGCTGGGCGCAGCTTCTACCAGCCGTATCCCTATGGGTATTGCCATTATCGGAGGGCTGCTGTTCTCCCTGGTCCTTACGCTAATCGTAATCCCGGTCATCTACTCCTATATGTCCTCCGGTAAAGTAGCTCATGCGGTGGTACAGACTAAAGCCAGCCGTAAATAATTTTCTGTAAACCTAGCCTTTAAGCTCAATAATGAACCTTCGAATCTCTTTTTGTCTCCTAAGTATACTTTTGATGGCTGGCTATTTTCCGGCAGTCGGGCAGGACACCCTGCGTCTGGCAGAGGCAGTGCAGCTCGGACTGGAAAACAATTTTAATATCCGTATCGCAGGCAATAATGTAGCCATTGCTGAAAATAACTATACGCTGGGCAATGCTGGCTTTTTGCCCACTGTGGATCTTGCTGCCAGCCAGAACTACGATGTGCAGGACTCAGAGCTTAACTTTGCCAGCGGTGATAACCAGGTTGTCAACGGTGCCCGGTCCAATAACTTCAACGCTGCGGCACTCCTCAACTGGACTGTTTTCGATGGCACCCGTATGTTTATCACCTACGATAAGCTGGCGGAGATCAAGCAGGCCAATCAGTTGGACGCACAAGTTGTACTTGAAAATACCATATCCGATATTTCTACTGCCTATTATACGGTGATCCTGGAACAGGCGCGTGTCGCAGTACTGCAGAATTCCGTGGAGTTGTCCAACGAAAGAAAACAGCTGGCCCGCTCACTGTATGAAGTCGGAAAAACCTCTAAACTGGATTACCTGGCGGCACAGGTAGATTATAATGCAGATACTTCTGCCCTTATACAGCAGAAAGGAAGGTTGTACAACGCTAAAGTCAATCTGAATGCCTTGCTGGCACGCTCTCCTGAGGTGGAGATCAACGTACCTGGACAGATAGATGCCAACCTGGAACTTAGCCTGGCAGTACTGCGCGAGAAGGCCCTGTCGAGTAATCCCAACCTTTTGCTGGCCAGGAGAAACCAGAGCATTGCCTACCTGGAAATGCGGGAGCTAAGGGCTGAAGTACTACCTGAAGTGAACCTGAACCTGGGGTACAACTATGCTACTTCAGAGGCACAGGCTGGCTTTGTGCTGGGCCGCCGTTCCAATGGTGTGGCTTATGGAATCTCGGCCAATATGAGTGTATTTGACGGCTTTAACCGCACACGACAGAGCCAAAACGCAAAGATACTCATTGAAAACAGTGAAATTCAGATAGAAAGCCTGCAGCTAGCCCTGGAAGCCAATCTGCAGTCTACCTTTGTGGATTATACTAATAACATCATCCTGCTGGAGCTGGAAAGTGAAAACCTGGAGATTGCCCGGCAAAATGCTGAAATCGCGCTGGAAAGATATCGCCTGGGAAGAAGTAATTCTCTGGAACTGCGCGAAGCACAGGTCAATGCCGTAGAGGCTGAGAGCCGCCTGATCAATGCTGTCTATACTACCAAAGTAGCAGAAATAGAACTTCTCCGCCTCAGCGGACAGATTCTGAGCAAAGAGTAAATCTTTGCTCAGCTTTTTTTAATTTAGGGCAGTTTCGTTTTCCATTTTTTTAATCTGCCCTATGATGAAAGCTGTTCTATTTGACAAAGCAGGCGGCCCCGAAAACCTTTATTTAGGTGATTGGCCAACCCCGAAGCCCGGAGATCATGCCATACTGGTCAAAGTAGCTGCCACTGCCCTGAACCGGGCTGATCTGTTGCAGCGCATGGGTAAGTATCCTCCGCCCGAAGGAGCAAGCCCTATCCTGGGACTGGAAATCAGCGGTACCGTAGTAGCCTGCGGATCACAGGTAAGCCGCTGGCAGGAGGGAGATAAGGTCTTTGGCCTGCTGCCGGGAGGCGGCTATGCAGCGTATGCGGTAATCCACGAAGACATGGCCATGCCGGTGCCACATAATTTGAGCCTGACAGAAGCAGCTGCCCTTCCCGAAGTCTTCCTGACCGCTTATCAGTCCCTCTCGTGGCTGGGCCGATTAGAGAAGGGAGAAAAATTACTGTTACATGCCGGAGCAAGCGGCGTAGGCACCGCGGCCATACAACTTGCCCGTGAGATGCAGGCTGGCGAGATCATCGTCACTGCATCTGCCCCCAAACATCAGCTCTGCCAAGAACTGGGGGCCCATCAGACGATAGATTACCAAAAGCAGGATTTTGAGCAGCTTATGCAGGAGCAGGGCGGCGTAGATGTCATCATTGACTTTATTGCTGCGCCCTATTTCCACCAAAATATCAACGCTCTACGGACAGACGGCCGACTAGTACTGCTGGCCACCATGGGCGGCACTAAGGTGAACGAGTTTAACCTGCTGAAGCTACTGAGCAAACGCCTGCAGATCACCGCTTCTACACTCCGCTCCCGCAGCCTTGACTACCAGATCAGGCTTAGCCGGGAGTTTGCGGCATTTGCGCTCCCGCTCTTTGAAAAAGGCAAACTTACCCCTGTCATAGATAAGGTTTTCTCCTGGAATGAAGTAATACAGGCACATCAGCGGATGGAATCCAACCAAAATGCCGGAAAAATTGTCCTTAGGATAGGGAAGGAATAATTTCTTCTGCCAAAATTATTTGTATAATGCACATAATCAAGTATTTAGCACGTTATACTTTCATATAAATGACGTCATATATGAAAACATACATTAATCTTCTGGCCAGCCTGCTGGCGGTAGTTTTTCTCGGAACAGCCTGCTCTTCGGTGAAGATCATTGCCGAAAAAGAAGAGAATTTTAATGCAACTTCCTATACATCCTACGCATTTGCCCCGGTAGACCTGCGTGAACTTGATCAGGCCACAGCCATATTGTTCGAAGAGATCAGTAAGCGTATTGCCTATGAGATGAAGCAGAAAGGATATGTGTTGAATCCTGATAATCCTGATCTGCTGGTGGCTTTCAATATATTGTCGGAGGAGCAGCGCAAGGAAGTCTGGCGCAATACCAATAACGATACTTTCAACCCCTGGTATGGCAGAGGGATGTGGCCCTATGCTAACCCCTGGGGGCCTAATTTTAATACCCGCTACAAAGAAGTCAAGTTTGAAAAAACCGGCACTTTTGTAGTTGACCTGCTATCCACTGAGCAAAAAGAGCTGGTGTGGAGGGGAATAGGTATAGGGCCGGTAAACAACCCTGAAGAAAGATTCAATACGGCTTACCTCTCTGTTGAGAAAATGTTCAGGGAATTTCCTTCCAAGGCAGGATAGAAAAGGTAAAGATCAATCAGCCGGGGCTTAGCAGGCTGATTGATCTTTTTCAGTATATCAGGATTTTTGCTTCTTTTTGTCTGTTGTCTGCTGTTTACGGGGTCTTCTTACTCCGTACGAACCTTGGGCAATCTTACCTCGCTTGGTTTTTTTGTCTCCTTTTCCCATAATACTTGTAGTTAGTGTGGTTAATTGTTAATTTATTTAGCTGAACGCTGAAAAACTGGTTTATCCTTTAATTTAGAAAAAAATGGGAAACCATCATGAACGTTAACAGTTAAATATTTATCTAAACCTTCATTATCACCAAATTATAGCGTGTTATGGCAAGACCCAAACCTGAGCTGATCCAAGCTCTTCGTAATACCGCCCGTAAGCTGAAAAAAAGCCAAACCTACCAGTGGGGTCATATGGGTAGTTGTAATTGTGGCCACCTGGTACAGGAGGTCACCAAACTTTCTAAAGCAGAAATACATGAGTATGCGATGCGTACCCGGGGAGGCGACTGGAGTGAACAGGCGCTGGATTTCTGCCCCACCAGCGGATACCTGATGGATCAGGTAATTTCTTACATGCTGAGTGCGGGGATGGAAATTGAAGATTTCAAACATTTAGAGAGACTTTCCGATCAGCAGGTCCTGAATCGCCTGCCCCAGAATGAACGCTATCTGAGGCACAATATACGCGAAGATGTAATCAAATATATGAATGCATGGGCCGACCTGCTGGAAGAAAAGTTGGCTGATAAGATAACACTAGAGGACATTAAACCCTATGAAGAGACACTTAATGGCAGAGCACTAATTAATTGAGCATAAGTATTTACTGCATATACCTAGATGAAGACTTAAGTACTTTAGCTAAATACAATAATTGTATTTAGCTTTTTTTTTTCTAAAACCTGTACAAGTTCATTACATGGATTTTACTTTCTGTATATATTTATGTTAGCTTTGACCAGAGTTTGATTAAAGCCAAAATCGTGTCAATTTCATCAGAAAAGAGTAATAAGACTAACCAAACAACACATACTTTTTATGGTTACTGATTTTTTCGCAACACCCGCAATTGAGTTAATAGTTGCGGTGATTGTCTCCTTCATCATAGTGAACATCACCATACCTGCTATTATCCGGGTTGCACGAGAAAAACACCTGATGGATGAGCCTAATGGTAGAAGTTCTCATACACGGAAAACACCTAGTCTGGGCGGTATCGCTATCTTTGCTTCTATAGCCATCACGTATCTTTTGGCTACGCCGGCGGGTGATGATGCTGCGGTGAATATTCACTCTATCATTCCATCCCTGGTCATACTTTTCTTTATTGGCCTTAAAGATGACATCCTCGTCATAGATCCTTATAAGAAACTACTGGCCCAGCTGCTAGCCAGTGCCCTGTTGATTTATTTTACCGACATCCGCATTGGCAATCTTTTTGGCATACTGGGAATCTCTGAAATTCCTTATGTACCTAGTTTTGTCATCACAATCTTTGTGATGATTGTGATCATCAATGCTTTCAACCTTATTGACGGGATAGACGGACTGGCCGCCGGGATCGGTATCATCTCAGCGCTGTCGTTCGGCGTCTATTTTTATATCGTAGGGCTGTACTGGGCAACTGCACTTGCCATGATCCTCATCGGTTCACTACTCGCTTTCATCAAGTTTAATTTCTCACGCTCCCAGAAAATTTTTATGGGAGATAGTGGCTCCCTCATTGTGGGTTTTATCCTGGCCCTGCTGGCGGTGAAGTTTATTCAGTTTAACGAATTGTATAACAGCCTTTATATCCGTAATGCGCCTACCATGACCATTATGGTACTGGCAGTACCCCTGTTTGACACGCTGCGGGTTTTCACCCAGCGAATTGCCAGTGGTACAGGGCCCTTCGTAGCTGACCGTAACCACATTCACCACTTCATCATAGACAACGGCTACAGCCACCTCAATGCCACTATACTGCTCTCAGTATCCAGCGCAGTACTGGTAGGCCTCAGCTTTTACTTTTTCCACGATGCACCCGTCTCCTACTCTTTCGCATGCCTTATAATTACGTTTCTGGTTTATTCACTGGTCATGAGGAGAGACCTGATGGTGAGAAAGCCCTTTGTGAAAGAAAGCCTCCTGCGGGAGAAGAGCCAGCGGGCAGCCTGAAGCAGACTGCCTGCTAAAACCTGTATAGCTTGCCTGCTGCTGACTACTTATTCTGGATAAAACTCGATTTTGTGCTGGCGGTACTGCTTACAGTACTTGTCCCCCTGCTACTACTCTTTTCCTCCATCAAAGAACCTCCTTTACAATACAGACTACTTGCCTACTGGCGAATATCAGCCCTGCTGGCCATTACGGTCTATCTGCTGATGGCGGAGAGCAGCATTGGCCTGCTTAGCGGAGTGGTGGCCAGGATACTGATCCCTCCGGTACTCTGGCTGGGAGACGGTCTGATGAAGAGCAGCAGCCCTTTAGCAGCCCAGGGCAAAAGCATCTACCGATTATTTTACTGGTGGAGAGGTGCCGTAAGCATCTACTGCCTGCTGGGGGTCATATTTACATTACCACTTTTACAATGCGGCTGGACAGGGATGGTTACAGAGAGATGTGCCGCATGGTACATCCCTCCGCAAATGTTTGGATCGCTGCTACATGAGCCTACTCAATGGCAGCGTTTTGGTGAGTATGCGCTGGTAGCACTCGTGGTATATGTTGTGTATCTGCTGGCAGCTATCAGCAGACTCCTGTATATCCGACTGGCTTAGTGCTTGAAATGACGGAAGCCGGTAAACACCATTGCCATATCATGTGCATCGCAGTAATCAATAGAGTCCTGGTCTTTGATGGAACCTCCGGGCTGGATGACAGCGGCAATACCTTCCTGGTCAGCGATCTCCACACAATCAGGAAAGGGAAAGAAAGCATCAGAGGCCATCACCGCACCTTTGAGATCAAAACCAAAATGTTTGGCCTTCTCTATTGCCTGTCTGAGTGCATCTACCCGGGAGGTCTGCCCTACACCACTGGACAGTAACTGACCATTATTGGCCAGAACAATGGTATTTGACTTGGTATGTTTGCAGATTTTACTGGCAAAAAGCAGTGCGGCATTCTCTTCCTCAGTGGTCTCTCGCCTGGTGGCCACCCTCAAATCTTCCAGACTGTCAGTCTTCATGTCACGGTCCTGCTCTATTACGCCATTCAGTAGTGTCTTGAATTGTTTCCGCGAGGTCATTTCCTGCTTTTTCTTCAGTAGTATTCTCTTTTTCTTCCGGCTCAGCAGTTCCAGGGCTTCATCGCTAAAGGAAGGAGCAATCAGCACCTCAAAAAAGAGACTGTTCATTTCCTCGGCGGCAGCTTTGTCTACCTCAGCGTTGGTAATCAGTACTCCCCCAAAGGCAGAAACCGTGTCGGCGGCAAAAGCTTTCTGGTAGGCTTCTTTTACACTTGCAGCGGTAGCACATCCACAGGCATTGGTATGTTTGAGAATAGCAAAAGCCGTTTCGTCCTTAAATTCTTCAATGAGTGCTACAGCGGCATCTATATCGACCAGGTTATTATACGACAGTTCTTTCCCGTTGAGCTGCTCCAGCATATCTTCCAGCGGTCCGTAAAATGCGGCCTCCTGGTGGGGGTTCTCGCCGTAGCGAAGTACTTTTTCAGGCAGACTGGCCCGGTCAAAGCTTACCTGTGCATCAGCGCCGCTGAAATACTGATAGATAGCCGTATCATAGTGTGAGCTCTGGGCAAAAGCCTGCATCGCAAACCTACGGCGATCATCCAGGTCAGTACTACCTTTCTTATCCTCCAGCAGGCTTTCCAGCGCAGCATACTGCTGGCGGGAAGAGACAATCAGCACATCTTTGAAGTTTTTGGCAGCAGCACGGATCAGCGCAATACCTCCGATATCTATCTTCTCAATGATCTCGGCCTCTGAAGCACCAGAAGCGACGGTTTCCTCGAAAGGGTACAGGTCTACTATCACCAGGTCAATTGGCGGAATTTCGTACTCCTGTACCTGTTTCTGGTCCTCAGCATGGTCTCTGCGGGACAGAATACCACCAAATACTTTGGGATGTAACGTTTTTACCCTGCCTCCAAGGATAGAAGGGTAAGATGTCAGGTCTTCTACGGCAGTAACGTCTACGCCCTGTTCTTCAATAAACTTTTGGGTACCTCCGGTAGAGTAAAGCTTGACACCGTAGGAATCCAGCAGTTTGACAATAGGAGCCAGATTTTCTTTATAAAAAACAGAAATAAGGGCAGCATTGATTTTTTTGCTCATGATAGGTCAGGTTTGATTTGCGTAAGCAAAACTAGGTTTTTTAGATAGTATAGAAAATTTCAGGGTAAAGTTTGTCTTGTGTGCAGCGCTGTTGGATAATCCTTACTCAAGCTGCATGACCAGTTCCTCTATCACTTCCGGATAGTACTGGTGCTCAAGTTCCCGTACCCGTGCAGCTACTGTCTCCGGCGTATCCTCCGGGCCAAGGGCACAACTGACCTGCAGGATGATCTTGCCTTCATCATAATTTTCATTACAAAGGTGGATAGAGATACCCGATGCCTGCTCCTTCGCCTCCACCACTGCTTTGTGTACATGCATGCCATACATACCCTTACCGCCATAGGCTGGCAGCAAAGCCGGATGTATGTTGACAATCCTGTCAGGATAGGCTTTCAGCATGTTGGCCGGCACTTTAAGCATAAAGCCAGCCAGGACGATGAAGTCTATCTCTGCTTCCTGCAGGGCACTCACAATATCGTCGGTATGGAAGAGAATACTTTTGTCAAAAACGTAGACTGGTATCTCAAAACGTGCAGCCCGGGTAATAACCCCGGCCTTAGGATTATTGGTAAGCAGCATGCGTACGCGAGCATGGGGATGATCGCTGAACTTCTGGAAGATCTTTTCTGCATTGGTTCCGCTGCCTGAAGCAAATACTGCTATGTTTTTCATGGAGCAAATATATCAAATACCGCTGATTGTACAGGAAGACAAGCGCCTTTTGTGACTGTCTGTTTTTTTGAGGAGCATAGAAAATACGCATGATTGGTAGCTCCGAACACTGCCGGCAGTCCATGGGGGCCTAGTTCCGGTACTATCTAAAAAAACAGCATGCTCAGGATACCGCTCAGCATAAGGAGCTTACAGTAGTTGCTCAGAAAACTAAATTCCCGCTTGGTGTCTGCATATACCAGTCGGAAGATGAAATACGTAATGGGCAGGATGAGTAAGATAAAATATGCGATCAGTATCTGGTTACCAATAAGCCCCGCCATAAAAAAAAGGAGAAAAATAAAGAGTGCTGAGAGGAAATACAGGAAAAGCTTGGTATTCCGAACACCCAGCAGGATAGGCAACGTCTTACAGCCAAAAGACTCGTCTCCCTGCATATCCTCGATATCTTTGACAATCTCCCTTACCAGGGAAATGGCAAAGGCAAAAATAGCATAAGTATAGACCAGCACTTGGTTTTGCGGGAAGTAGACAGATACCACCCATACGCCCAAACCGGAAAGTAAAGCAATAACCAGGTTACCGATCAGTGGCAACCGCTTCAGTTGATTAGAATACAGCCAAAGCAGAAAAGCAGCCACAAAATTGATAACCCCTACCATAGGCGACAGGTAAAACCCTATGGCAACACCCAGCAGATTCAACAGGGTATGGGCAACCATCACGATGCGCCGCTTGAGCGTTTTGCCCACAATCACCCGGTCGGGCCGGTTGATAAAGTCAATCTTTACGTCATAATAATCATTGATCAGGTAACCGGCTGCTGCAATGATCGTAGTAGAGAAAATCAACAGAAAAAGTTCATAGTCCCTGGCATAACCTTTCCAGTTGCTATGTATATCCACCAGGAAAATAGCAGTGAGGTACTGGGTAAGGGCCAGAATGACGAGATTATGCACACGGGTCACTTTGGCAAATCCCGTCAGGAGATCCCTGCCCTCATATGCAATTCTGGCAACTTTCATCTGCATTTAAACAAATTTGGTGTAATACAAATTTACGAACAAAGAAAGCTTCGAATATGATTCCTGAAAATGCTTCCCTCAGCAAAAAATATTCATAGTCAGTTGAAGGAACAAGCGCGTGGCCAAATGACTTTCGCTAATGTACTAAAGCTCAATACCTTATTAAATCTAGTGATTCTTATTTAACTTCGCATCTTTATTGAAATAGATATCATGGACAATCCTAAGAATAAACTGAAAAGCATACTTGATAAAAAAATACTGGTTCTGGACGGAGCCATGGGAACCATGATCCAGGCTTACCGGCTGGAAGAAGAGGATTTCCGCAATGAAGCCCTCCAAGACCATACAAAGCCGCTGAAAGGAAATAACGATCTCCTGTCGATTACCCGTCCGGATGTGATACGAGCCATACATGCTGCCTACTTTGAGGCTGGCGCTGATATTGCCGAAACCAATACTTTCAGTTCTACCGCTATCGCCCAGGCGGATTACGGTCTGGAGCACCTGGTGTATGAGCTTAACTACCAGTCTGCCAGGATTGCCCGCGAAGTGGCGGACGAATTTACCGCTAATGAGCCGGATAAACCCCGCTTTGTGGCCGGTTCCTTAGGGCCCACCAACCGTACTGCGTCTATTTCACCGGATGTCAACGACCCAGGCTACCGGGCCATTAGTTTTGACGAACTGGTAACTGCTTACCAGGAACAGGCCATAGGCCTGATAGAAGGAGGCGTAGATTTGCTGCTGATAGAAACCGTTTTTGATACCCTCAATGCAAAAGCAGCGATTTTTGCTGTCAATACGCTGATGGAAGAAAAGGGGCTGGACCTGCCCATCATGGTATCCGGCACCATTACAGATGCCAGCGGCAGGACACTTTCCGGCCAAACTACCGAAGCGTTCTGGGTGTCTGTTATGCATGGGAGCCTGTTTAGCGTTGGTCTGAACTGCGCCCTTGGCGCCAAAGACCTGAAACCGTACATCAAAGAACTGGACAAACATGCCAGCTGTTATGTCTCTGCACATCCTAATGCCGGATTGCCCAATGAGTTTGGAGAATATGATCAGACGCCCGAGCAGATGGCCGCAGAACTGGAGCCTTTCGTGAAAAGCGGCTACCTGAATATTCTAGGAGGTTGCTGTGGCACCACTCCCGCCCATATCCGGAAAATTGCTGAAATGGCAGCACAGTATCAGCCACGCTCCACCAAAAAAGCAGTACCTGTACAGCATTGAGTCGGAACTGCATCATTTATTAAAGACTTTGTCATATCATGAATAAAACTACAAGTACAGAGGGTTCACTACTCGCCAGAGTCATCAAAGATCCGAATATTCCCGATTTGCGACTCAGCGGACTAGAGCCTCTTATCCTTGATGAGACTACCGGTTTTGTCAATATAGGTGAACGAACCAACGTGACAGGCTCGCGTAAATTTGCCCGCCTCATTACCGAAGAAAAATACGAGGAAGCTGTAGAAGTAGCCCGTGAGCAGGTAGAAGGCGGAGCACAGGTGATTGATATCAACATGGATGAGGGGATGCTGGACAGCCAGGCCTGTATGGTGCGCTTCATCAACCTGATTTCGGCTGAACCGGATATCGCCAGGGTCCCGCTGATGATTGACTCGTCCAAATGGCCGGTGATAGAAGCCGGCCTAAAATGTGCCCAGGGAAAATCAGTGGTCAATTCTATCAGCCTGAAGGAAGGAGAAGAGGCCTTTATCGCCCAGGCCAGGAAGATCAGGCTATACGGTGCGGCAGTGGTTGTCATGGCTTTTGACGAGCAGGGCCAGGCTGACAACTTTGAGAGACGTATTCAAATCGCCCGGCGCTCTTATGACATACTGGTCAACAAGGCTAAATTTCCTCCCCAGGACATTATCCTGGACCTGAACATATTTCCGGTAGCTACCGGTATGGAAGAACACCGCAGCAATGCACTGGACTTTTTCCGGGCTACCAAGTGGGTCAGGGAAAACCTGCCGGGCGTACACGTAAGCGGGGGCGTCAGTAACGTATCGTTTTCTTTCCGGGGGAATAACCCGGTGCGAGAGGCTATGCATTCTGCTTTCCTCTACCACGCACGCCGGGCCGGTATGGACATGGGTATCGTAAACCCCAGCATGCTTGAGGTATACGACGATATACCCAAAGACCTGCTCGAGCTGGTAGAGGATGTGCTGCTGGACAGGCGCGACGATGCTACCGAACGCCTGATCGACTATGCTGAACAGATCAAAGATAAAGGTAAGGTTAAGAAAAAAGACGATCAGGAGTGGCGGAGCCAGCCCGTAGAGAAGCGGCTTCAGCATGCGCTGGTGAAGGGTATTGTGGAATTTATTGAGCAGGACGTAGAGGAAGCCCGCCAGAAACTGGACAAGCCGATAGAAGTAATCGAGGGTCCGCTGATGGACGGTATGAACGTAGTCGGTGATCTATTTGGCGCCGGCAAAATGTTCTTACCCCAGGTAGTCAAAAGCGCTCGCGTCATGAAGAAAGGGGTAGCCTACCTGATCCCCTATATTGAAAAAGAAAAAGAAGCCTCCGGCACCCAAAAGGAAGCAAAAGGCAAGATCCTGATGGCTACCGTCAAAGGAGATGTGCACGATATCGGAAAGAATATCGTGTCGGTCGTACTGGGCTGTAACAACTACGATGTGGTAGACATGGGTGTCATGGTGCCTGCCGAAGATATCCTGGCCAAAGCCAGGGAAGAGCAGGCGGATGTTATCGGGCTTAGCGGGCTGATCACCCCCTCTCTGGATGAGATGGTGAATGTAGCCGAAATGATGGAAAAAGAAGGATTTACCATTCCTCTGCTGATCGGCGGTGCTACTACCTCCAAGATCCACACAGCGGTCAAGATTGAGCCCAAATACAGCGGGCCGGTGATCCACGTGCTGGATGCCTCCCGCTCGGTACCGGTAGTGAGCAACCTACTCAATAAACAGATGAGAGAAGGGTATCAGCAGCAGATAAAAGATGAATACCAGCAGATGCGGGAGCGCCATGCCGGCAAAAAAGCGACGAAGAACTTTGTGCCTATTGCAGAAGCCCGGCAGCATAAATTTTCTACCAACTGGGGCGAGCGCAAAGTGACCAGGCCAACTTTTCTGGGCTTTAGGGCATTTGACGATTATTCGCTGGAGGAAATCAGCCGCTACATAGACTGGACTCCCTTTTTTATGACCTGGGAACTGGCCGGACGTTTTCCTAAAATACTGGATGATGAAGTAGTAGGCGAACAGGCCCGTATTCTCTTCCGGGATGCCCAGCAGATGCTGCAAAAGGTCATTGACGAGAAGCTACTACGGGCCAAGGCGGTAGTCGGCTTCTTTCCTGCCAACCAGGTAAATGATGACGATATAGAGCTTTACCACTTCGACAAGTACGGCACAGAAGACCGTGGCCAGGTACTGACGCGACTGCACCACCTGCGACAGCAGACCAAAAAGGCTGAGGGCAAAGAGTATATGTGCCTGTCGGACTTCGTAGCTCCCAAAGAAAGCGGTGTAAACGATTATGTGGGAGGCTTTACTGTCACTGCCGGTATAGGATGTGATGAAGTAGCCAAAAAGTATGAGGCTGATCACGATGACTATAACTCCATCATGATCAAAGCAATTGCCGACCGCCTGGCGGAGGCCTTTGCTGAGCTGATGCACGCCAGGGTGCGTAAAGAATTCTGGGGTTATGCTTCGGATGAAACGCTTGATAATGAGGAGCTCATCAGAGAGAAGTACCAGGGTGTACGCCCGGCCCCCGGATACCCGGCCTGCCCTGACCATACCGAAAAGGCAACGCTCTTTGAACTGCTAAAGGCTACCGAGAATACAGGAGTGTACCTGACCGACAGCTTTGCCATGTTTCCGGCATCTTCTGTCAGTGGCTGGTACTTCTCGCATCCGGAATCTAAGTATTTTGGCATCTCCAAAATAGACAAAGACCAGGTGGAAGACTACGCCCGGCGTAAAGACATGGACCTGCCGGTGATGGAGAGATGGCTGGGGTCTTACCTGGGATACGAACCCCGATAAGCAAGCCTGTAGAATATTCTCATTCTGTACCCGTTGGCAAAAGCAGCTAACGGGTATTTTTTTAGGGAAATTGCTGTCTTCAGTAACAGGTAAAGCCGGGGGTGCGTAAGATGGTTGGGCAAAAAAAATAATAAGCGCTGGCAGTTAAAAAAATAAATACGCACCCCACAGCTACCAACTAGATGTAGAAAGATCTACAATGTGGAAAGGAGCAGAAAAAATAGCTGTTGATTAGGTTATTGATATTAATCAATTCAAAGATAAAATACACGCCTACATGCACAGAATAGAGCTTTATCCCTAAGAATTTCCGTAAAATTTACTAGACCAAAGGGCAGCTTTTTCAGTACTGACATGCACTAAGGTTAGATTTTAAGGCGGGGTAAACAAATTGACCTGCAGCTTCACGATGCCTGTTGACAACAGACAGAAATAATAGAGAGAAAAACTGGCATTAGTTCGGGAAAGCTCTGGTCATACGGGGGAAGCATCGCTACTGAAAGCACTCTATAAACCTGTTGATATCCTGGGTTTTTCCCATCAGGATGAGTTTGTCACTTTCCTTCAGCACTGTATCGGCTTTGGGTACTCCGATGATGTGCGTCACTTCTACGTCCTCTCCGTCCTGCCTTTCGGTAAAAGTTCTTTTGATGGTAATCAGGTTGAGGTTATAGGATTTCCGTAGCTCCAGGTCTACCAGCGTCTGCTCATAAGTACGCTTGGGTGTATCTATTTCCACGATCTCGTACTCATCCGGCAGGCTAAGAAAAGAACGCATAGTAGGCTGAAGCAGCATTTCCGCTACGCTGCGCCCTACGGTATCTTCGGGCGACAGAATTTCTTCTACCCCTAATTTTTCCAGTATGGCGCGCTGCTGACGGTTGGCAGCCCGGGCAATGATTCTTTTTACCTCCAGCTCCTGCAGGATGACCGTCGTGAGTAACAGGCTTTCAAAGTCCTCACCAATGGCTACTACTGCGGCATCTACCTCCTGTATGTTCTGTGCCTTCAGCGCCTTGATATCGGTAGCATCCAGGGCTACAGCGTAGGCGACATCTTCTTTCACCTGTTCGATGGTATCGAGATCATGGTCTATGGCCATCACCTCGGCTCCTCTCTCTGCCAGGGTAAGTGCGATAGACATGCCGAACTGACCCAGCCCAATTACCGCGAAGCGCTTATTCATACAATTTTGGTTTTTAAGTAGCCTACCAGTACCTGAACTGCGGGTGGACACTCATGTTCGAGGTATGTCTGGTTATTGGGAATTACCAGGTCGGCCTCATGGCGGTAAGGCTCAATGTATTTTTCGTAGGCCGGCGCCACATGGTTGGTGTACTTGTAGAGAATGTCTTCCAGCGGATAGCCACGTTCGCGGCTGTCGCGGCTGATCCGGCGGTGAAACTTCACGTGCTCCTTGACATCCACAAAGACCTTCAGGTCGAGCTGCGCACTGATTTCCGGAAAGTGAAACACAAAAATTCCTTCCACTACTATTACCGGAGCCGGGTGAAATTCCAGCAATTTGCCCTCTTTAGCCGGATTGTTAAAGGTGTATTCACGCCTTTGTACCGCCTTTCCCTGCTTCAGGGCCAGCAGATCATCAGCAAATTTATCCGCTTCGATAACCTCCGGCTCGTCAAAATTGAAATAGCGATTTTCTTCCGGAGTACTGGTAATACGGTCACGGTAGTAATTGTCCTGCGAAAGCAGGCAGATGTTCTGCGTTTTCAGCTCTTTTTGTAACCAGTCCAGCACTTTGGTTTTTCCTGATCCACTGCCTCCGGAAATACCCACTACAAAAGGATCTTTCATCTTCTTCTTACTTTCTGAGAAATTCAACTAGTTTACGAATAGCTCGGCCCCGGTGACTGATGCTGTTTTTCTCTTCCATCTCCATCTCAGCAAAAGTCTGAGCATAACCCTCGGGAGTAAATACGGGGTCGTAACCAAAACCACCGGCACCGGCGCGCTGCTCCAGGATTTTTCCTCTTACGATGCCTTCAAACTGCTGCATTTCTCCGGCCAGTATGAGGCTCACCACTGTGCGAAACTGCGCAGAACGATCAGCTTTCCCTTCCAGTTCACTGAGCAAAAGCTGCATATTATCTTCGCTATTGCGTTGCGGACCGGCATAGCGAGCGGAATATACACCGGGCGCGCCCTGAAGCGCGTCTACTTCCAGCCCGGTATCATCAGCAAAACAGTTGATGCCGTAATGATCATAGACGAAACGGGCTTTCTGGGCAGAATTACCCTCCAGCGTGTCCTGCTCCTCCGGCAGTTCCTCATGGCATCCGATATCCTCCAGGCTCAATACCTCAAACTCATCACCCAGCATCTGCTGAATCTCTTTTACTTTGTTGGGATTGTTGGTGGCGAAGCAGATTTTCATGGCATGCTTAGTTTACGGCTTCTACTTCCAGGTCAAATCTTAATGATGCGTAAGCTCCCAGTGCCGCCTGCCCGGGTACCAGCCCTTGTGCGATGAGTTCGCTCATAATGGTAAAGGGAATAGCGTAATAGTTGGGTCCGTACCCCTGGTCTGAAGGAATAATGGTCGTGCCTTCTTCCAACTGGCTCATGGCCAGAAGCGCTGTCTTAAAACCGGGAATTACTCCGTCCTGGCTCATTATTACCCTGAAAGGATCATCATTCGGACCGGTATTATCGTCAAAAGTCGTTCCATCCAGCAGAGAACCGGCATACCTCACTCTGACAGTGTTGGTACTCGCTACTTCCGGTGCCTCTCCTGCCTGGGTTTCATGGTAGTATACCCCTCCCCGCAGACTGTCAGCGGGCTGCAGGTTATTTTCTGCCAGATATTCTTTGATTTTTTCGTCTTCTCTGAGCTTAAAAGCCGCCGGGCTCAAAACATCATCTACCTCGATCTGTAGTATCATGGGGCTAAACGCGGGAAACACATTGGGTAGCTCATAGCTTACATAGGCCCTGTCAAAGGGGAGGAAAACCCTCACCTCTTCGCCGGCCCGCATATCCCCGATAACCTCATAAAGTGCGAGCGGCAGTAGTACCCGCCCCTGTATAAAAGGGACAACATCCGGCTCATCACCTGCACTACGGCTTACCCGACTGACAAGCTCACCTTCCAGCGTTTGTAGTTCATAATAAACAACTACCGCATCGTTTTGAGCCGGCACTTTACCGGATGGATTCTCGGTGATCGTTTCCAGGTAGTAGCCATTGGTGAGGGTAGCATCAATATTATTATCGGCAAGATAGCTTTCTATCTCCTGCTGCTGTTCCTGCAGTCGATCATTGAATTCTGCATTGGGATCTTCTTCATCCATACAGGCTGACAAGAGGAAAGGGAGAAATAAGAGTAAACCTAATTTTCTTTGTATCATAGCTCAGAAACGTAAAAAATCCGGCAAGAAGTGCCGGATTTACTTATTTTTTATCTACTGCGGGAGCCTAGTTAGCGGTTTCTTTTACATCCACCAGCTCTACATCAAATACCAGGATGGAATTTTCCTTGATCACATTACCTCTTGCCTGGGGGCCATAAGCCAGTGGCGAGGGAATATAAAGCGTAGCCTTACCGCCTTTGTTCAGCAGTGAGATACCTTCATCCCAGCCCGGAATTACCCAACCCTGTCCGATAGGGAAAGCCAGCGGCTCACCACGATCGTAGGAAGAGTCGAACTGCTCACCATCCAGCAGCTTGCCAGTATAGTGTACATAGACAGAATCTCCGGGCGAGGGCTGCGTGCCGCTGCCTTCTTCGGTGATGACATACCTTAGACCAGAATCAGTGGTTTGTGCGTCTATGTTATTTTCTTCCAGGTACTGCTCTATCTTGGTGCTGTCAATGCTCATTTGTTCGGCCTGCTGGGATAGCATGGATTCCTGCTCTTTACGCATCATTTCCATCTGGTAGGCACGGAAGTCTTCTTCAGACATAACATCCTCCACACCTACACGGAAAGTAATCTCGCTCTGCGGATCGATAAAGTCAGGTACGTCAGTATTAAAGGTATTGACAAATACTTCTTCTGCATTTACCTTGAAGATGACGCTATCGCCTTCTTTCAGCATGCTGAAGCCTTCAAATATCTGTCCGCGTGATGTTGAGTCAATACTGATAGGCACCGGACCTCCCTGACTGCTGGTACTGAACAGCAGTGAGTCACTGGCGGTGAGATAATCCATGTGAAGCAGTATAATCTGCCCCATTTCAGCTACCTGGCCTTCTCCTTCTTCTACATAGCTATACTGCAGGCCTGACTCAGTAGTCTCAAAAGAGCTTCCACCCAACTGGTCACAGGCAGGTAGTATCGTGAGCGCAGCTAAAGCCGCTACACCTAAAAATTTTCCAAAATTTAAATTCATGTTAAATAGATTTCTTGTTTTTTCTGGTTATTCTGTAATTGCTTTTCGTACTGGGGCAGCAGTTTTAGAAACTTGTTTACAGTTTCCTGCATACCGACACGAGAAACACCTCCTGCCGCGTTTTTGTGCCCGCCTCCTTCAAAATGTTCAGCGGCCAGTTCATTGACAGCAAAGTCACCTACTGAACGGAAAGAAAGCTTGACAGCATCTTCTCGCTCGATGATGATGGCGGCCATGGTCACTCCTTTGACTGACAGTGCGTAGTTGACCAGCCCTTCTGTGTCGCCGGTCTGTGAGCTGAATTTTTTGAGGTCTTCCGCTGAAATGGCGAAATAGGCTGTTTTGTACTGCTCCAGTATCTCCAGCCTTTCGCTCAGGGCAAATCCCATAAAACGCAGGCGGCTCAGTGAATTGTTATCGTACACCAGTTTGCTGACCTTGGCCACATCTGCGCCCAGGTCAATAAGTTCTGCCACTACCTGGTGTACATGTCGGGTGGTATTTGGATGCCTGAATGAGCCGGTATCCGTCATAACCCCTGCATAAAGGGCTTCAGCCGTATTTTTATCGATGAGATCGCGCTCGTCTATATCTACCAGCAGCTGGTAGATCAGCTCACAGGTGGCGGCGGCGGTAGTATCCCAGTTTTCAAAATCCGCAAATTGCTCCTTCCCGTGGTGGTGGTCTATGAGCACTTTCTGCGCAGTTGCCGCTCTGAGAGACTGCTCCATCTTATCGGTGCGGTTGAGCGAACAAAAATCCAGGCAGAAGATCAGCTCCGCATTTTTGATGAGCGTATCGCCTGCCGCTTCATTGCCCTGGTTATAGACCATCACCTCACTATTCCCTTTCATCCAGTGCAGGAACTGGGGATAGTCGGTAGGCGAAATGACCTTCACCTGGTGCCCCTTCTTCTTAAGAACGGCAGCCATGGCAAGTGATGAGCCCAGAGCGTCAGCATCAGGATTGATGTGGGGTACAATGACTACCCGCTTAGGCTCACTCAGTAATTTTATAAATGAATCAAGGTTATGCATTATTATCAACTACTACCGGGGGTAGTATTTGCTCAATTTGAAACCACAAAAGTGGAAATAAAAAAGGTAAAAACAAAAGAATACATTGCATGGCCTCTACCCGGCAGAATACACCTGGCATTCAAGCCTACAGAAGTTTTACGGCTATACTTTTAGTAGAACTATTATACAACGCATACTTTGTTAAAGTTCAGCGCTGTTTGTTAATTTAGGGGTGCTAAATCAGAACGTCTGCATAAGTGAACTTATCCTTATTGCCTTCGTTTTACTTCTAAACACTAAAAATGTTATTCTTATGCAAACCTCAACACCCAAATATAATGTCCATATTTACCTGGAGTCCAATCCTAACCCCAATTCACTGAAGTTTGTTACTAACCTGATGTTGTTGCCTGAGGGAGAAAGTTTTGACTTTCCGGATAGCGAAAGCGCAGAGCATGCTCCGCTGGCCAAAGAGCTTTTTGAGATTGCGCATGTAAAAAGGGTTTTTTACATGAATAATTTTATCACCGTTACCAAGAGCGATACCGTAGAATGGATAGAGTTGCAGGACCAGGTAAAAAAGCATATCAAAGAATATCTGGAAGAGGGTAAGCCGATTCTGGTCAATGAAGCTGTTGCCAACGGGACATCTATCAACGAGGATGACAGCGAAACGGTAAAGAAGATAAAGGGAATTCTGGATGAGTACATACGCCCTGCCGTAGAGCAGGATGGCGGTGCCATTAGCTTCCATTCCTATGAGGATGGCGTGGTAAAGGTGCTGCTGCAGGGATCGTGCAGCGGATGTCCTTCTTCTACGGTTACCCTTAAGGCAGGCATTGAAAACCTCCTGAAAACCATGCTTCCCAATGAAGTAAAAGAAGTAGAAGCCGAGGGCGTATAGACCGCAACTGTATATCGTTTTTAGAACTTAGCCCGCCCGTAGCGGGCTTTTTTTATGGGTAAGCGGTCAGCCTGATAGCGATGTACAATAAGCTCAAGATAGCGGCAAGACTGCCGTATACCTTTAGTACTTTTTTGCGCGGACAGGAGTCGCTCCACCATAGGGCTAGCCAGGGCTTATACAAGCCAAACAGGGTAAGTAACCAAAAAAAGGCAGCCACAATTAGCAGTCCTAATGAAAGGTTTTGCAGGTATTCGTTCATGATATATCAAAAAATTATCCATTAAAGCAAAAAAAAGCCTCCCTGAGGAGGCTGATGATCATTTTAATACCCTTACTTACAGGGAACGCT
This sequence comes from uncultured Porifericola sp., assembly GCA_964518125.1. Classification (GTDB taxonomy): domain Bacteria; phylum Bacteroidota; class Bacteroidia; order Cytophagales; family Cyclobacteriaceae; genus Catalinimonas. The sequence continues at coordinate 14,832 of CAZFFW010000030.1, read as the reverse complement.
TTACTTCTCTTTCTTCAAAACTTTCAATGACGTCCCCTTCTTTGATATCATTAAATCCTTTGATACTGATACCACATTCATAACCGGACCTTACCTCATTGACATCATCTTTTTCGCGCTTAAGCTGATTGATCTGTCCGGTATAGGCGACAATACCATCACGAACCAGACGTATCTGATTATTCCGTTTGATAGAACCTTCTGTGACATAGCAACCAGCTACCGTACCTATTTTAGAGATCTTGAAGACCTGGCGCACTTCTACATTACCAGTGATCACTTCCTCCACAGTAGGTGCCAGCATACCTTCCATCGCATCTTTGATCTCATTGATAGCATCATAGATGATAGAATAATGACGGATCTCAATTTCTTCTTTCTCTGCCAGGTTCCTGGCACTTGCCGAAGGTCTTACCTGGAAGCCCACAATAATGGCATCGGAGGCAGAAGCCAGCAATACGTCTGATTCAGAAATCTGACCTACCGCTTTATGGATAATATTGACCTGTACCTCTTCAGTAGACAGTTTGAGCAGCGAATCGGAGAGGGCTTCCACTGAACCATCCACGTCACCTTTGACAATAATATTCAGTTCCTTGAAAGAACCAATGGCCAGTCTCCGGCCGATCTCGTCCAGCGTGATATGCTTTTTGGTTCTGAGCGACTGTTCACGTTGTATCTGCTCTCGCTTGTTGGCTATTTCCCTGGCCTCACGTTCAGACTCCATCACGTTGAATTTGTCACCGGCCTGCGGTGCGCCATCCAGTCCCAGTACCTGTACAGGTGTGGAAGGACCGGCTTTGGGTAGTTTATGCCCGCGGTGGTCAAACATGGCCTTTACTTTGCCATAATGTGCTCCCGCCAGGATTACATCACCAATCTTAAGCTCACCCGCCTGAACCAAAAGGGTAGTCACGTAGCCACGGCCACGGTCCAGGGTAGCTTCTATAACGGTTCCTACTGCAGGCTTTACAGGATTGGCCTTAAGCTCCAGCAGTTCAGCTTCCAGCAATACTTTTTCCAGCAGATCTTCTACACCCTGGCCGGTCTTGGCGGAGATTTCCTGGCATTGGTACTTACCACCCCAGTCTTCCACCAATATATTCACATTGGCCAGTTCTTCACGAATTTTATCCGGATTGGCAGTAGGTTTATCTACTTTGTTGATTGCAATTACGATCGGGACACCCGCTACCTGCGCGTGATTGATAGCCTCTTTGGTTTGGGGCATCACATTATCATCGGCAGCAACTACAATAATGACCACATCGGTAACTTTGGCACCACGGGCACGCATCGCAGTAAAGGCTTCGTGACCTGGTGTATCCAGGAAGGATACTCTTTTGCCGCTTTCGGTCATTACGTCATAAGCACCAATGTGCTGGGTGATACCGCCGGCTTCCCCTTCTGTCACCTTTGCACTACGGATATAGTCAAGCAATGAGGTTTTACCGTGGTCAACGTGTCCCATGATAGTCACGATAGGAGCTCTTTCTTTCAGGTCCTCTGCACTATCCTTCTCAGTTTCCACCACTACTTCGTCTTCTGTATCGGTAAATTCAGCGTCAAAGCCAAACTCATCCGCAATTACGGTAATGGTTTCAGCATCCAGGCGCTGGTTGATAGAGACAAACATACCCAGCGACATACAGGTGGAGATGACTTCGTTTACGCTGACGTCCATCAGAGACGCAAGGTCGTTGGCCGAAATAAATTCGGTAACTCTCAGCGTGGTATCCTGCTCCTGCTGTGCTGCCTGCTGCTCACGCTCGCGGCGGTCTGCACGGCGGCGCTCCTGCCGGCTACGAGAGGATGATTTACCTTTCTTACCTCCACCACTAAGTTTGGCAAGGGTTTCTTTGATCTGCTCCTGAATTTCTTTCTCAGAAGGTTCCTCCTTTTTAGGCTTCTTCCGGGAAGATGGAGCAGCAGTACCTCTGCCTCTTTTGTCTCCACCTTTGCTGGTAGCCCCTCTGGAAGCAGGCGCGGTGCTTGGCGGCGCACTACGGTTTTCACCTTCCTGATTTTTTATTCTGCGCCGGCGCTTTCTCTTTTTCTTATTGCCACCCTCATCAGATGATGCCACTGGTTTGGCTTTTTTCTTACGTTCTTCGGGCAGGTCAATTTTGCCGACTACTGTAAGGCCTTTCAGCTGATTGGAGCGGGCATTAAAGCGCTCGGGCTCCTGCTGCTCTTTCTCCTGCGGCTTTTCTTCTTTTTTCTCGACTTTAGCAGGTTTTTCTTCTTTAGCCTGCGGCTGGGGTTTTTCCTGCTCTTTAATATCGTTGGTCTTTTTATCGGCAGGTTTTTCTTCCTGCTTATTCTGAGGTACGGCAGCCTCGGCGGGCTTTTCTTCTTTTTTCTCTTCTACTTTCTTTTCTTCAGGCTCCTTTTCTACGGTCTTTGGTGCTTCTGCAGCAGGTTTTTCTTCCTGTTTCTGCTGAGGTGCTTCCGGCTTCTCCGGCTTTGGCTGAGCGGGCTCCTCTTTCTGAGCTTGGGTAGAGGTATCCTTTTTTTCTTCTTTTGGAGGAGCGCTTTCCTTTGCTTCTGCTTCAGGCTTAGGGGCCTCAGGCTTTGGTGGCTGAGGTATACTTTCGGCTTTCTCTTCTTTCTTTGGCTCCGGAGCAGGCGTTTTCTTACGGTTCAGACTGTCCAGATCAATTTTACCCACTACTTTGATTCCCTGCAGACGGTTCGAAATCTTCTCAGGCTCTTCTTTTTTCTCTTTGGCAGACTCTTCCTTTTTAGGAGTCGCTTTCTTTGCTTCCTCCTCGGCATTGGATAGTCCTTTTATAAATAATTCTTCCTCATCCTGATCTCTATGTTTATCCTTTTTGGAAGAATCAATGATCATATTATCGGAATGCTTATTACCAATGGTGAGACCTGAGGCTTCCTCCTTCTCCATTGCAGAAGACGCAAATTCCTTGGCAAGCATGTTGAACTGCTCGATAGGTATCTTCGCATTGGGTTTGTTTTCGACCTCAAAGCCTTTGTTAGCAAGATGCTCAGTGATCGTAGACAAGCCTACGTTGAGCTTTCTTGCTACCTGGCTGAGCCTCATCATTTTTTCCTCTACCATACTCAAATATCTGTTATTTTCTATACTATATAAAAAATTTATTCAAATTCTTGTTTAAGAACCCTAATTATGTCCTCAATAGTTTCCTCTTCCAGATCTGTTCTTCTTACAAGTTCTTCTTTTGAAAGTGTCAACACGCTTTTGGCGGTGTCCAGACCAATTCTTTTCAATTCTTCAATTACCCAGCCTTCTATTTCATCAGAGAACTCTTCCAGATCTACATCCTCCTCGTCTTCCATGCCGGCAGTTTCTCTGAATACATCTATTTCGTAGCCTACCAGGCGGCTGGCCAGTTTGATGTTCTGTCCGCCTTTACCGATAGCCAGCGAAACCTGGTCCGGCTTGAGAAATACCGAAACACGGCCGGTTTCCGGGTCAATCTTGATCGTGGAAATCTTGGCAGGACTCAATGCGCGGGTAATAAACAACTCGAGGTTATCGGTATAGTTGATAACATCTATGTTCTCATTCTGCAGTTCTCTTACGATACTATGGATACGAGATCCCTTCATGCCCACACAGGCGCCTACAGGGTCAATGCGGTCGTCATATGACTCTACGGCTACCTTGGCTCTTTCGCCGGGCTCACGCACAGTCTTGCGTATAGTAATCAGTCCGTCGTACACTTCAGGAACCTCGCTCTCGAAGAGACGTTCCAGAAACTTGGGGGCGGTACGCGACATGACGATACGGGGATTGCCGTTTACCATCTCCACACGGTGCACGATAGAGCGGACGGTATCTCCTTTTCTGAACCTGTCTTTATGAATCTGTTCTGACTTGGGCAGGATAAGTTCGTTACTCTCAGCATCTATCAGCAGTATATCGCGACCCAGTATCTGGTATACTTCACCAACAATGATTTCGCCTACCAGTTCCTTATACTTATTGAACAATATACCTTTTTCCAGGTCTTTTACCTTCTGGATGAGCGTCTGACGCGCGGTCATAACTGCTCTGCGGCCAAAGTCTTCCAGTTTGATTTCTTCGGCTACTTCTTCTCCAATCTCAAAGTCGGGTTCAATTTTTCTTGCTTCGGATAAACTGATTTTATCATGGTCCCAGATATCTTCAGAATTGTCATCCACAATTTCTCTGAACCTCCATATCTCAAGGTCACCTTTATCGGCATTGATAATGACATCAAAGTTGTCATCCACGCCGTACTTCTTCCTGATCATCGTACGGAAAACATCCTCCAGTATACGGATCATGGTAGGGCGGTCAATATTTTTGCCTTTGGCAAAATCCGCGAATGATTCTATCAGTGTTGTAGTATCCATCATTTGAATGAAGCTAAAACGTTTGTTTTCTTTATTTCCTCAAAAGGAATGACCACTTCCTGTGCCTCTTCCTTTTTCTTTTGAGCGCCTTTACCTTTGGGCTCCTCCATTAGTACAATGTGCTGCTCACGAACTTCTTTGAGTATTCCCTTGCGGGTGACGTCATCATGCGTCAGCACCTTAATTTTTCTTCCTACGTTTTTATGATACTGCCTCAGCAGCTTCAGGGGCAGATCCAGGCCGGGAGACGATACTTCCAGCGTAAAGCTTCCGCTGATCAGGTCTTCCTCTTCCAGCATACTACCCAACCTGCGACTGATCTCCGCGCAGATATCTATATTGACTCCCTGGTCACCGTCCAGGTGCACCAGCACTTTCTGACTGTTTTTTGAGCTGCTTACCACTATATCCACCAGAAAGAGCGACTTGTCTTTCTCTTCCAGCATTTCTTCTACTACCTGTGTGACACGGCTTTCTACACTCATTTGTTCGAACGCAATAATAAAAAAGAGGGGACTGTTGTCCCCTCTGTATAACTTTTAAACTACGGTACAAAGGTATTGAAAATTCTTTCTAAATCCAACACAGGTACAATTTTGCGTCTGTTAACCGGAAGGAATTAACTGAAGAATAACAATCTGCGATCAGAATAGATTCAATGGGCGGTATTTTTTTGGAACGGCCCCAGGTTTTGGTGTATGTTGTGAACTTATCACCTGCAAAATGTACTTAATCTGCTGTCTAAAGGTTTATTTTATACGTTGCAAGTCCATAGATTATCCATGATCAACAGATATTTATCCGTGATACTGCTTTTATCCCTGCTGACTGCCATCGCATGTGGCACCGAGCGGGAAGAGAGCATGAGGCAGGTTTCTGCCGACACTGAATCCCCCGCGGTTCAGGTTCCTGTCTTCAATGCTGACTCCGCCTATGCTTTTATAGAGCAGCAGGTAGCTTTCGGCCCCCGAGTGCCCAACAGCAGCGCCCATCTGGCTACTGCTGATTTTCTGGTAAGCAAGCTGGAATCTTATGGTGCCGAGGTACTGCGCCAAAACTTCGAGGCAGAAGCGTATGATGGACAAATGCTTTCATTACAAAATATTATCGCTTCATTCAACCCTCAACAGCGCAAAAGATTATTGCTGGCCGCCCACTGGGATACCCGCCCCTTTGCCGATAAGGACAGTGCGCGCACCAATGAGCCAATAGATGGTGCTAATGATGGCGGCAGCGGCGTAGGCGTACTGCTGGAGGTGGCCCGCCTGATCCAGCAGCAGGCGCCTGATGTTGGCGTAGACATTATTTTGTTTGATGGCGAAGACTATGGCGAGCCTGAGGGGTACGAGAGCAGTAGCGAAAGCAGCAACCAGGTGTGGTGGTGCCTGGGCTCGCAGTACTGGTCTAAAAACAAGCACCAGAAAAACTATATGGCATACTATGGTATACTGCTGGATATGGTAGGGGCCGAGAATGCACAGTTTTTCCGGGAGGGAGTCTCTATGCGGGCAGCCCCTTCAGTAGTGAAAAAAGTATGGGACCAGGCCCAGACCCTTGGACATGGGAAGTACTTTGTGTACGATGACAGTCCGGAAATTGTAGACGATCACATTTATGTAAACTACAATGCTAAAATCCCGATGATTGATATCATCCAGTACGAACCGGGTAATGACGCCTATTTCGCCGCTTATCACCATACCCACAGGGATAATATGGATATCATCAGCATAGAAACGCTGAAAGCGGTGGGTGAAACGCTGGTACATGTCATTTACCGGGAGTAGCGTTTGGGACCTTGATTCCAAAGATGTTAGTCGCTACTCCGGCCAGGCGGGTGGCCGGAGTAGCGACTAAAACAGTTTTCCTTTATACCTGCTGCTGCATCATATTTATCAGGTACTCTCCGTAGCCGCTCTTCATCTGCTTGGCGGCTAGTTTCTCCAGTTGGGCAGCATTGATGAATTTCATGCGGTAGGCGACTTCCTCGATACAACCCACTTTGAGCCCCTGTCTTTTTTCTATCACCTGCACAAAAGTTCCGGCCTGCATCAGGGAATCAAAAGTGCCGGTATCCAGCCAGGCAGTACCACGGCTGAGTATACTCACCTTCAATTTGCCCCTTCTCAGGTATTCTTTGTTAACGTCTGTAATTTCATATTCACCTCGGGGACTAGGCTTGAGGTTGCGGGCGATCTCTATTACCTGGTTATCATAAAAATAAATTCCCGGTATGGCAAAGTTAGACTTAGGCTGTTTGGGCTTTTCTTCAATGGAGATTACCTTCTGGTTTTTATCAAACTCAACTACACCGTAACGCTCGGGATCATTTACGTGATATGCGTAGACAATACCACCCTCAGGGTCGGCATTGTTTTGCAGGAGACGGGCCAGGTCGCTACCGTAAAAGATATTATCTCCCAGGATAAGGGCTACCTTATCGTTGCCGATAAAATCCGCACCAATGGTAAATGCCTGCGCCAGCCCCTCCGGCTTTTCCTGTATGGCATAGCTAAAGCTACACCCCAGGTCTTCGCCATCACCCAGCAGCTTCTGGAAATTGGGCATATCATACGGTGTGGAAATGATCAGAATTTCACGTATACCAGCCATCAGCAGGTTCGACAGTGGGTAGTAAATCATGGGTTTGTCGTACACCGGCATCAGTTGCTTGCTGACTGATAGGGTTAGAGGGTGCAAACGGGTACCTGAACCTCCGGCCAAAATGATCCCTTTCATAATTTGCTTATTGGTTTATTCTGTACAAAAATAAAAATTCTTCCGGCAGTAGATGCAATATGTAACTTTATGGGCGCATCTTCACCTATGGGGCAAATAAATCCACCACCACTGCCTTCGGTGATGATTTATCAATATCTTTGCCAGCCTCCGGCAAAATGGTGTTTATGCTCTGGAAAGAAGTCAAATTGTTGTTTCGTAAAGAGGTCATCCTGGAGTGGCGGCAGCGCAATGCGCTGAACGGCATCATCCTCTATGTGGTGAGCGCCGTTTTCGTCTGCTACCTGAGCTTCAACCTGCAGCGCGGTAGCCTGAATGTGGTTACCTGGAACGCCCTCTTCTGGATTATCATGCTGTTTGTCGCCATCAATGCTATCGCCAAGAGCTTCATGCAGGAGCGCTATGGTCGGCAGATCTACTACTATACGATCAGCAGCCCGCAAGGAATCATTTTATCCAAGATATTGTATAATGTTATCCTGATGCTTTTGCTGGCATTTACCTGCCTCATCGTCTACGCAGTGGTGTTAGGCAACCCGATTCAGGACTGGGGGCTATTTGTCCTCAATCTGTTGCTGGCATCAGCCGGTTTTTCTACCACGCTGACCATGGTTTCGGGCATAGCTTCCCGCACCAGCAACAGCAGCACACTGATGGCGATACTGGGATTTCCGGTGATCATCCCCATGCTGCTGATGGTCATCAGGGTATCCAAAAATGCAATAGACGGGCTGGATGTATCAGTAAGCTACGATGACCTGCTGGTGCTGGTGGCCATTAACCTGATCGTGGGGACTGTATCATATATTTTGTTTCCCTATTTGTGGCGAAGCTAACTTATTTGCAACTTATTATGTTGCTTTTACGAAACAGATGCTAAAGCAATGATGCTATGAATTCAATCCTGAAAAAAAGCTGGTGGAAGGTGCTTGCGGTAGTACTGATGGTCTATACCATCACCGCCGGGCTGCTCTTTGATGTGCCCCGCCTGGCAATACTGAACGAGACTATCCGGGTCTTGTATTTCCACGTACCGATGTGGTTTGGCATGCTGATCCTGCTGACCGTTTCGGTAGTCTACTCCATTAAGTATCTGGGCAAACCCTCACAGAAGTTTGACAACTATGCCCTGGAGTTTGCCAATGCCGGTGTGGTTTTCGGGGTGCTGGGCCTGCTGTCCGGTGCGCTATGGGCCAATTATACCTGGGGCTCTCCGTGGAGCAGTGATCCCAAGCAGAATGCTGCCGCCATCGCGATGCTGATCTATTTCGCCTATCTTATCCTGCGTAATTCGTTGGAGGATGAGCAGCAGCGGGCCAAAATCAGCGCTATTTATAATATTTTTGCCTACGCCACCCTGATTCCTTTACTGTTTATATTGCCCCGGCTTACTGATTCTCTTCATCCCGGTAATGGCGGCAATCCCGGCTTCAATGCCTATGACCTGGACAGCAAACTACGCCTGGTATTTTATCCCGCAGTGCTGGGCTGGACCCTGATGGGGGTATGGCTGAGCAGCCTGCGAATCCGTATAAAAGCTATTAATCAAAAACTAGATGAAAGATCTGAAGAACAATATATCCCGACTGGCAGCCATGCTGATGAGCATCTGTCTGCTGGTAATGAGCAGTCTGCCTACTCTCGCTCAGTCAAGTGATGAGATCGCGATGGCCGATGCCTTCCGTGCTGAAGGTAAAATTTATGTAGTGGTAGCAGTGATCCTGCTCATCTTTGCCGGTATGGTAGTCTACATGGTCAGTATAGACCGCAAGGTGAAGCGACTGGAGAAAGAGTTGGATATGGGTAAGTAAGCGCTGAAGGTTATATGTTGAAAGTTTTTACTTCATCGTTTAATCATTCAACAATACAGCCTCATCAATTCTTTTATTGCGACTTCAATTTTATAACTATCAGCTAAGCCGTTTCCAATCTGGAATTTGAAATTTTCAATTTACAATTCTCAAGTTCAGGAAATTAAAAAGCGCCTCATTCTGTTAGTTTACTAAGTTTTGTGTTCTTAAATTCGTACCCAACACATTTGCGTAAATCATGAAGAAGACTCACATATTTGGCATTATCATCATCGCGGTATGTGTCATGATCATCATGGCCACTGCCGGGGATGCCAGCACCTATGTTTCTTTTAAGGAAGCCAAAGAACTGGCTACCGGTGGCGAGGACAAAATGATCCACGTAGTCGGTCAATTGGCTAAAGATGAACAAGGCAATATCTTCGGCATACAGCCCTCCGAAGACAAGCTTTCTTTCTCCTTTGTCATGGTGGATGAAAACCAGGAAGAGCAACGGGTATTTTATAATGAGCCCATGCCGGCTGACTTCACCCGCTCCGAACAGGTGGTGGTGATCGGCTCATACCATAACGAAGTCTTTGTGGCAGATCAGATATTGATGAAGTGCCCGTCCAAGTACCAGGAAAACGAAATCAGCTAAGTCTGGTGCATGGGTAATGACTATGACAGGATCATTAAAGAAAACATAGAAGCGGTAATTTTGCCGCTTATGGAAAAGCTGATGGGGGTACCACAGCCCGACACCCTGGAAAATATTCCTGATGAACTGCAACTGACTCTGGAGCGGAAGCCCGATTTTACTCGTTTGGCTACTGCTCCCGACATAAAGCAATATATCCTGCATATTGAGTTCCAGGTAGTAGATGATCCCAAAATGGTACTGAGGATGCAGACCTACCGGGCCCTCCTTCAGGAGATACACCAGTTGCCCGTAAAGCAGTTTGTGTTCTACCTGGGCCGTAAGCCGCCTAAGATGGCCTGCCGTATTGCTGAGTTTATACCCGATGATGAGAATAATTTTGCCTTTACGCTAATCAATACGCAATCCTATGATTACGAGGTGTTGTTGCATTCGCAGGTACCTGAAGAAGTAATTTTCGCCATTTTAGGCGACTTCAAGAACGAGCAGCTCAAAATCATTGTTAGCAACATACTTAAAAGGCTTGTACAGATAAGTTCGGATAAGAAAAAGCTACAGCGTTATATTCAGCAACTCCTGGTTCTTTCAAAACTTCGTAACTTGGAAGCGGAAACGCTTAAACAAACAGAAGCTATGCCCATAGAATTTGATATCAATAAGGATGTAGTTTACCAGAAAGGTAAATCAGAAGGCCGATATGAAGGTGAGCTTGAAGCAAAAAGAACCATGATTGTCGAAATGCTTAAAGACGGCTCTTTGTCCCTGCAAAAGATCGCCGCTTATGCCAGGGTCAGCGTTGACGAAGTTGTAGTGATTCAGCAAGAAATTAGTAACACTAAGTAAACTGTGATATATGTTTAATCCGTACCTGGGAGATGCCGGTCACCTCTTTGTTATCGTCTCCTTTGTTACCTCACTGGTAGCAGCCTTTGCTTATATCAAAGCCTCCCAAACCCACGAACTGGAGCAGAAACAATGGCGCAACTATGCCCGTGCTGCTTTTTATGTACATGGTCTAAGTGTACTGGGCATCGTTGGGATGCTCTTTTACATCATTTTCAACAACCATTACGAATACCACTACGCCTGGAGCCATGCTTCGCGTAACCTGCCGTCTTATTATGTAATCTCTAGTTTCTGGGAAGGACAGGAAGGTAGTTTTCTGCTCTGGATTTTCTGGCATGTGGTGCTTGGGGTGATCGTGATCAATACCAATAAGAAGTGGGAAGCGCCGGTAATGGCGGTTTTTGCCCTGGTACAGGCTTTTCTGGCTTCCATGATCCTGGGCGTAGTCTTTGGTGACCTGAAAATCGGCAGTTCTCCTTTTATTCTGCTGCGCGATGCGTTGGATGCTCCGGTATTCGCTGCCAACCCTGAATTTGTACCAGAAGACGGTACGGGACTCAACCCCCTGCTGCAAAATTACTGGATGGTGATTCACCCGCCTACCCTTTTCCTGGGCTTCGCCATTACGCTGGTGCCTTTTGCCTACTGTATAGCCGGTCTCTGGAAGAAAGAATACGAAAACTGGATAAAGCCTGCCCTTCCCTGGACCATCGTGGCTACGGCTGTTCTCGGCCTGGGGATCATGATGGGCGCCTATTGGGCTTACGAAACATTGAACTTTGGCGGTTACTGGAACTGGGATCCCGTAGAAAATGCCGTGTATATTCCCTGGCTGATTATGGTGGCCAGTATCCACACCCTGATCATCTTTAAGAATAATGGTACCGCACTGAAGACCTCTATCGTGCTGGTCATTACCTCTTTTATCCTTATTCTTTACAGTACTTTCCTGACCCGCAGCGGTATCCTGGGAGAAGCATCAGTACACAGCTTTACCGACCTGGGGCTGTCCGGGCAGTTGCTGCTATACCTGTTCTTTTTCATGACAGGAGCCATCGTGCTGTCAGCCATTCGTTGGAATGATATTCCTACTTCCGACAAAGAAGCATCCGCCTATAGTCGCGAATTCTGGATTTTTATTGGCGCTACTACACTCTGCCTGATGAGTTTCCAGGTGTTGATTCCTACTTCTATTCCGGTGTGGAATGCTATTGTGGAACTCTTCGGAGGCATCTCCAACATGGCGCCTCCGGCCGATCAGGTAACTTTTTACACTAAATTTCAGCTTTGGTTCGGGGTCGTTATCGCTATACTATCCGGTACCGGCCAGTTCTTTTTCTGGAAGAAAATGGACAAAGATAAACTGCTGAGCGAACTCACCATGCCGGTGGTCGTTGCCCTCTTTGCCACTACGGCGGTTATGCTGCTGGCTGATGTAACTGACCCGGTACTGATCCTGCTGCTGACTGCCTCCATTTATTCAGTGGTAGCCAATGCCAAGGTGCTTTTCCGTTTTGTTAAAACGAAAAACTATCGCCTGTCCGGAGGTTCTGTATCTCATATTGGAATAGCCATGATCCTGATCGGTATCCTTTTTTCTGCCGGATACTCCAAGGTAGTGTCTATCAACAACTCAGGCTTACTGCTTTTCAAAGATGCCCCTGATGAGGCCAATGTGGAAAATGTACTTCTCTGGATCAATGAACCCCGCGAGATGGATGAGTATGAGCTTACTTACAAAGGCTCTCGTCTGGAAATAGAAGATATGCCGGGCTATGTAAACAAAAACTCGCTGATCCGCACCAGTGACGATTATGTAGCCATTGCCCGTGAAGACCTGGTTGCTGATGGTAAGCGTTATTTTGAGCAGGGCGATACGGTGAAAGTGTATGCCGAAAATACGTACCATGCGGTAGAGTACAAGCATAAGGTAAACGGTAAAACTTTTACACTTTACCCCCGCTCTCAGGTTAACCCGAACATGGGACTGATCGCCTCGCCCGATATCCGGCGAACGCTTGCCAAGGATCTCTACACGCACGTATCCGCCATTCCTAACGATGAGGAAGAAAAAGAATGGAGTGAGCAGGAAGAGATGGAGGTACAAATAGGTAAGCAGTTTTTTATCAACGATTACGTAGCAGTACTGGAAAATATTGAACGTGTAGATGAGGTAGAAGGCACGCCGGTACAGGATGGAGACCTGGCTGTAAAAGCAAACATTCGTGTCTATGGGGAAAATGAGGAATACTCCCTGTCTCCCTATTATCTCATCCGCGACCGTATGGTAGGCCGCATTCCTTACACTTCCAATGAACTAGGCGTACGCCTGACCCTGCTGAATATTATGCCTGAGCAGAATTCTTTCTCCGTTGGTGTGGAAACAACGCAAAAAGACTATATCGTGCTCAAGGCCATTGAGAAGCCTTTGATCAATATTCTCTGGGCCGGTACGCTGCTCCTGATGATCGGATTCGGTATCGCAACTACCCGCCGCTATAAGGAATTTAAGAAGCAGCGGGAGAAAGAAGCGGGTACTGCTTTCAAAGGCGACCAGCCACCTAAGCGGAAAAAGCCTCGCAAGGGAGCGGTTTCGGTTTAACAAACACATTTGTATCTGAACAAAAAAAGACCCGCAGTGGGTCTTTTTTTGTTTTGCGCCTACTGGGTTTAGAGAAAGTTTGTTTTCTCAAAAAGGTGAATAGTAAAAAAAATCCGTTTTTTGAGGTGATAATTCGCTCAATGAAGGCACTTATACCAAAGAACCCACAAAATACTCCTGATATGATGAACAATATTCACTCACAGGCAGAAAAAGAGCGTTTTTTTATAGGGCTGTACAAATGTGCATTTCCGGATTTTGCTGCCTTCATCCGCAAAAATGGGGGCACACTCGAAGAATCCCGAGATGTATTTCAGGATAGTCTGCTTATTTATTACGAAAAGATTGTAAGCCAGCAGTTGCCCGAGCTAACAAACCAGAAAGCTTACCTGCTGGGCATCTGCAAAAACTTATGGTACAGAAAAACCGGGCGACAACTTTTCTGTCAGGAGTTAACAGAACCCGCAGATTACGCCAGCCCGGACGAGCTGCATTACCAAAATGAGCACACAGATTTGTTGGCTTTTTTGGAAGTAGCCGGTCAAAAATGCCTCGAGATGCTAAAGTCATTCTATTATGACCGATCCAGTCTCCAAGCCATTGCACAGTCTTTTGGCTTTGCCAGTGTGCGGTCTGCTACCGTGCAAAAATACAAGTGCCTGGAGAAAGTAAGGGATGAGGTAAAACAAAAATCTTTGACTTATGAGGACTTCACTTACTGAAATACAGAAGATAGAAAGCTACCTGCAACACAACGCCAGTACAGAAGATACCCTGCTGCTGGAAGCCAGGCTGCTGACCGACCCGGCTTTGCGTGATGATGTAGAGGCGCAGAGAGAAGCATATACACTTATCCACCGGTACGGCAGGCAGCAGGTAAAACAAGCTATAGCAGCAGCAGACCGGCAACTCTTCAGCCAGAAAAAACACCGGGGTTTCAGGCAAAGAATTTTTAATATCTTTCTTAAACCATAAAAAGTATGTCCATAAACGCCAGCCTTATTCCGATGGTAATCGACAGCTCAGGTGCCGGGGAGCGGTCGTATGACATTTACAGCATGTTGCTCAAAGAGCGGATCATTTTCCTGGGCACTTCTATCAACGACCAGGTGGCTAACCTCATTGTAGCCCAGCTTCTGTACCTCAACAGCCATGATGACAAGCGGCAGATCGATCTGTATATTCAGAGCCCCGGAGGTAGCGTATACGCCGGACTGGCTATCTACGACGCCATACAGATGATCTCAGCCCCTGTATCTACCGTGGCAGTGGGCTTTACCGGTAGTATGGGCACGGCATTGCTCACATCCGGTACTCCTGGCAAAAGGTTTGCCCTTCCGCACGCTACCATCCATATGCACCCCACGGGTGGTGGTGCCAAAGGCTATACCGAAGATGTACGTATCGCTACACGCGAGCAGGAACGTCTGCAGGCACAGCTTTTTTATATAATCGGCAAAAATACCGGCCACGATTGGAAGGACATAGAAGCGTTTTTCCTGCGCGATAAATTCCTGAATGCCGTAGAGGCACAAAAGTATGGTTTGATTGATTCGGTGCTGGGAAATACATCCGACCTGGTTACCCTCGAGCAGGAGGAAGCCCGGCTGAGCTTTAGCAGTAAAAATTAAGTTTCGGTGAAAGCAATAAGTTCTTAACTTTCCTACTGTCAAATGTAGGGCATCTCTGAGGATTGCCTGCTTTCCCAAACCAACTGCTGTACTATATGTCAAATCAAGGTATGATCATCGCTGAGCGCAGCCGGGACATCGGATCTTTCCTGGTGGGGCGCCTGCTACCTTTCCGCAAAAAGCGGATGGTAGGGCCTT
>CAZFFW010000029.1:0-41352 GCA_964518125.1 uncultured Porifericola sp. | reverse complement strand
CCGCTTTCCGAATGGGAAGGCAAAAGTCTGAAAACTTTTTGTCCTAGGCAAGAAAAAAATGCAAAAATATTACTGCTATTTTTTCTATGGTTTTTCTTTTTTTCAAGCTTATTCCCTTTCCTTGTGAAGGGGACGACAAAGGTAAGGCAAGTTTTTAAAACCACAAATCTTTGTCTGAAAATTTGTCGAAATATTTACACCTATGCCTAATTTTCTCATCTCGAAGAACCTACAGGATGTAGCTTAGACCAAAAAACTCTGCAGCGTATCTACAGAGTTCTCGATGCTAGTGAAGAGCATGAGTATCTTTATACTTCTAGGCTTGATCTACTTCTTCTTTTAGCTTATTAATAGATGCTTTGGCATCACCAAACAACATTCGAGTCTTTTCGCCAAAGAACAAGGGGTTCTGAATACCAGCATAACCGGCACTCATACTTCTCTTTAATACAATAACGGATTTTGCTTTTTCCACCTCCAATATCGGCATTCCATATATGGTGCTGGAAGGATCGTCTTTAGCAGAGGGATTAACTACGTCATTAGCCCCTATTACCAGTACCACATCTGTACTGGCCAACTCCTTATTAGCCTCTTCCAATTCCAGTAGCTTAGGATATGGAACATCAGCCTCAGCCAGCAATACGTTCATATGACCTGGCATTCGCCCTGCAACAGGATGAATAGCATATTTGAACTCTACTCCTTCCTCTTCAAGCATACTCTCCAACTCATGTACAGCATGTTGAGCCTGCGCAACTGCCATTCCGTATCCAGGTACCACCATTACTTTAGCAGAGTATTTTAGTTCTATGGCCAGATCGGCAGGAGACACTTCTCTTACTGTCTGATCCTGGTCAGAAACACCTGCTCCTCCACTACTACTAAAGCCACCGATAATCACATTGATGAGAGAACGGTTCATCGCCTGGCACATCAGAATTGTAAGAATAGTACCTGAGGCCCCCACTAATATTCCTCCCACCAGCATTACCTGGTTATTGTAAATTAAGCCTGCAAGTGCAGCACCTATTCCGGTAAAGGAGTTGAGCAGGGAAATTACTACCGGCATGTCTCCACCTCCTATCGGTGTAACGAAAGTGATTCCATAAATCAGGCATATCGTCATGAAAATTAATGCCCAGGTGAAATCTGCAGTTGGTAATTGCATGATATATCCAATAAGCACCAGGATTGCCAGTAACAGCACTCCATTGACGACACTAGGAAAAGGCACCTTAAGTGAGTCACGCAGGAAGCCCTGCAGTTTACCATAAGCCACCAAACTTCCGGTAAAGGAAATACTGCCAATAAACAGCGCAAAAAGGGTGGTAAAAACCTGTTCGTTGAGCAGCGAAATTCCCTGAGGATAATTATAAAATTCTACCAGGGCAATCATCATAGCACATGCACCTCCCAATCCGTTGAAAAGTGATACCATTTCAGGCATGGCAGTCATCTGCACCCTCTTGGCAGCAGTAATCCCAATGACCGAGCCCAGCACTATTCCTCCGGCAACCCAGCCATAGTTCTGTGCACCATCAACAGGGTAGACCAATGATACCAGGATAGCCAAACCCATACCGGCCGCTGCTACCAGATTACCGTTTCGGGCGGTATCAGCACTACTGAGTCTCTTGAGGCCTATGATAAAAAGGATAATACTGATAAGATATACGAAGTCGTAAAGAGCGGTTGTCATGGATGATAAATCTTAACTTGCGTGTGTCAGTAAAACAGGGCTACTTTTTTTTCTTTTTCTTGAACATTTCCAGCATCCGATCAGTCACGGCATACCCCCCTACCACATTGATGCTGGCAAGCGTAATTCCCAGAAACCCTAAAATCAGTACCAGATAGTTATTGGGTTCTGACTGTCGGATCAGTAGGATTGCGCCTATTATGACTACACCACTAACGGCATTGGCTCCCGACATCAGCGGTGTATGCAGGACAGTAGGCACTTTTGAGATAATTTCTGTTCCCAGGAAGATCGCAAAAACCAGGATATAAATCATCAAAAGGTTTTCACTGATAAAGCTGACGAGTGCGTCCATAAAGCTTGGGCTTATAATTTCAGGTTTTATTTTGTTGTGTAAACATTCTTGCCTTCCTGCACAATACAGGTGCCCTTGATCAGAGGGTTCTCCATATCTAGTTGCAGCTTTCCATCTTTCAGCAGGACTTTGAGGAAATTGAAGACATTCTTTGCAAATAGCTGGCTGGCGTGCATGGGCATTTTAGCCTCCAGGGCAGAATCTCCCATGATTGTAATCCCCTTATGGTCAATAGTGGCGTTGTTTTGGGTGAGTTCACAGTTTCCTCCACCAGCGGCGGCAAGGTCAATGATCACACTGCCCGGTTTCATGATCTCCACCATTTCTCTGGTAATCAGAATAGGGGCCTTCTTGCCTCTGAGTAGCGCTGTTGTGATGATCACATCGGATTTAGTAGCACGGTCAAAAATTAATTCACGCTGCTTCTGTTTATATTCTTCGGTCTGGTCCACGGCATAACCTCCAGCTGCCTTGTCGTCGCGAGCACCTTCCACTTCCACAAACTTAGCTCCCAGGCTCTGGACTTCTTCCCGTACAGCGGGTCGCGTATCAAAAGCCTCCACTACTGCTCCCAGGCGTTTTGCGGTAGCAATAGCCTGCAGACCAGCCACCCCAGCCCCCAAAATCAGCACTTTGGCAGGAGGTATACTGCCTGCAGCAGTTGTCAGCATCGGAAAGTAGCGGGGAAGATGCGTAGCTGCCTCAAGTACCGCCCGGTAGCCGGCCATAGAAGCCATAGATGAGAGCACGTCCTTATCCTGGGCCAGCGTAGTACGCGGCATCATGTCCATACTGAAAACAGAAATAGGGAAATTGCTGAGTTTTTCAGGAACCGAGGCATCCTCGTACGGGCGAAAGGATGAAATGACCGCGGCTCCTTCAGGAAGCTTGGCCAGTATATCTTCAGAAGGTGGCAGGATGCTCAGAAGCAGGGTAGATTGGGAAATAACATCAGATCGCTGGCTGATGACTCCTCCTGCTTCTTCGTATTCGGCATCTGGAATGTAAGTATTTTTGCCAGCGCCTGCCTCAATAAGTACCTGGTTGTTGTCGGTTAGTCTTTTTACTACATCGGGAGTCAGCGCTACCCGAGTATCAGCTTCTTCTTTAAGAACGCCTATAATCATTGATATAGCTTAAGTTTAGCGTAAACATAAATAATTTGATCCGGTAATAGGTGTGCTACGCCAAAAAATCTCTCATGATGACTCATTACACCTTTATTTTTGGCATAAAGCATTCAAATTAGATGAATTTTACAGAAAAAGCCAAATCCGTTAAACAAATGACAATGATTTATCCTTTTCGTTAATTTTTTCTAAATACCTTTTGATAGATAGGTTTACGATAGAGAAACTGCAGCCAAAGTACCGGCCATAGCAGATAATCCATGAGCAGGAATGGTGAACGAAACGTGATATCGTCAATGATCCTGGTAGCATCGCTATCGCGCACAATCCGGTGATGATGCCTCCAGTACTTTAAGAAGAAGGGTAACTTCTCTCCAAAATCTATAAAGTGAAATTCATGATCATCCAGGCCATCCTCCAGTATCAGGCTGGTCCACTGCTGCCTGAAAAAAATGAAGTTGAGCTCCAGGCTGACAATATCACCTTTTTTACATCCGTCGAAACGCAGCAACCTGACGGGTGGAAAGGGTGGGTTAAGCTTTAAGAAAAGCTCCTGGGTGAAGCCTCGCATTACTGACTGGTAATCCTGGCCAACTGAAGTGGAAATTTTGAGGTTCATAGGCTATTTGTTCAACAAATTTACTCCAAAACAGTACGTCGCCCAAACAGTTTGTGTTATATGAACTTCATCAAAGCGCTTTTTCTGCTATTATTGCTCCCTTTACAGGACAGGCAGGAGGAGATTTACCAAGTCAACACTGAGGAAAGCACTATCCGCTGGACGGGCAAAAAGGTTCTGGGTGAGCATCATGGGACTTTACAACTTGACGAGGGGTCTTTCAGGCTGGAAAACGGGCAGTTGAAAGGTGGTAATTTTACGATTGACATGCGCAGCCTGAAGAATGAAGACCTGGAGGGTGACCGCCGGGAAAAACTGGAAGACTGGCTACGTTCAGAGGAAATGTTTTATACAGAGCGTTACCCCTACGTCAGATTTACTATCACCAGCGCAGAGCCTTCAGAGAATAGTCAGCGGTACCGGGTAGAAGGTGAACTTACCATCAAAGAGGATACCCATAGTATTGGCTTTCCGGCGATAATCAAACAGGACGAAAATAAAGTATTTGTTGAAGCGGAACTAACCTTTGACCGTACCCGCTGGAACCTGAATTATGGCTCCGGTGGCCTGATTGGTGGAATAGGAAACTTTGCTATTGAAGATGAAGTGTCCGTTCAGATAAACCTGCAGGCCGAATCTACTGTAGAGTAAGCAAGTAAATATGTAACCCGAATTTATACTATCCAGATGATTAATATCATTGTTGGCACCAACAGAAAAAATGCCCTTTCCGCGACTGTTGCCGCGTATTACCAGCACATCCTGAAAGAAAAAAAAGCAGAGAGTAACATCATAAGCCTTAGAGATCTGCCGGCAGATTTTACTACGTCGGCGCTTTATGAAAACAACGGACGTAACCCCCAGTTCAATCGCTTGCGGGATGCTTTCAGAGAGTGTGACAAATTTGTGTTTGTCATTCCGGAATATAATGGCTCGTATCCAGGAGTTTTGAAGGCATTTATTGACGGTATGGACTATCCCAGCGGGCTGCAGGGAAAAAAAGCTGCCCTGGTGGGCGTATCTACCGGAGTACAGGGGGCGAGCATTGCCTTGAGCCACTTTACGGATGTACTCCATTACCTGGGCATGCATGTGCTGGCGCTGAAAGTAAAGATGGGTGAGATACATCATTATCTAAAAGAAAATCAGCTCACACACAAAGTCTACGAGGAGATGCTTCGTATGCAAGCTGATCAGCTGATTAAGTTCTAGCGAGCCTAATCTACATTATCGTGCAGAAATTTGTTGTTCCCAACGATATTATCGTCATCGTCCAGGGAGTAACGAGATACATTACGGTCATTGTAAGAAGGGGCACTGTAAAGGTGTATATTCCTTCTTACGTAGGCCGGCTCATTGTAAAAATCTTCTTTCTTGAAAACATCCTCGCTGTTATCCGGAGAGCTGATACTCTTACGGCCTTTGAGTTTGAGCTTACGTTCATAAGCCTCCTTCATCATCAGGTATCTTTTGCTGGATGACATCTCACGGAGTATGCGCTCATCTTCTTCACGTTGGGGATCCCGCTCAGGCTGACGGGGTTCCTCTTCTTCTTCATAAAAATCAGGCTCCTGGCTCGGTGGAGGAGGTGACGGCGTTTCCTTCAGGTCAGGCCGGGGCGGCGTATCCGGTGGAATATTATTTTCCGGCTTTGGTTCTTCTTCCTTTTTGATCCGCTGGCTGGAGTCCAGATCGTACACCCGCTTGGTGTTAATTTCTCCTTCTTCTCCCTCCAGATCATTACTGAAGCCAGTGGCAATGACCGTTACCATGATAGCATCGCCCAGTGTATCATCCAGTCCGTGACCGAAGATAACTTCTGCTTCATCACCGGCTTCTGTCTGTATGTGATCGGTGATCTCGGTAAGTTCGTCCATCTGCATTTCAGCCTGTTCTCCCGAACGGATTGAAAGCAGGATTTTCTTGGCTCCTTTGATATTTCTGTCATCCAGCAACGGTGAAGAAAGGGCTTCCTCTGCGGCCCGCATTGCGCGGTGCTCACCTTCTGCCCGGGCAGAGCCCATGACAGCGGCACCGGAGCCGGCCATTACTGTTTTGACATCTTCAAAGTCCACATTGATATAACCTGGCACGGTAATGATTTCGGCAATACTTTTGGCAGCTGTAGTCAGTATGTTGTCTGCCTGGGCAAATGCATTGGTCAGGGTCAGGTTACCGTATACTTCTCTGAGCTTGTCGTTAAGGATGACAATTACAGTATCGCAGTTATTGCGTAGTTCACGAATACCGTTCTCAGCAGCAATTTTTTTCTTTCTACCCTCAAACCCAAATGGCTGTGTGACAATCCCCACGGTAAGTATACCCAGTTCCCGGGCTACTTTGGCGATCTCTGGTGCCGCACCAGTACCGGTACCACCGCCCATGCCGGCAGTGATGAACAACATTTTGGTATCAATATGGAGCAGATCGCGTATTTCTTCTTTGCTCTCAATGGCAGCTGCTTTACCTTTTTCAGGGTTGGCTCCTGCACCCAGCCCCCGGGTAAGTTCGTCGCCTATCTGTAGTTTATTGGGTACGGGACTAATTTCCAGCGCCTGTGAATCGGTATTACAGACGATGAATTCCACATCTTTAATACCCTGGTTATACATATGGTTCACAGCATTGCTACCGCCGCCACCAACACCAATTACTTTGATAATGGATTTATGCTGCTTAGGTAGATCAAATTCATAATTTTTATCAGCCATAGTCGAAAGATTTTAGTAATTACCGTAGTCAATTTCTTTTGTTTTCAGAAAACTCATTTAGTAGTTTTCTTTATCGTCAAAATCGTCAATAAGCATTTTTTTAGTTCGTTCCAGCATCTTACGAAAAAAGTCGGGCTTCTGCCCATGCTCCTTCTCCTTGCGGGTACGATTGCCCTGGGTATCCTTGTCTTTTTTCTTCATGTAATCCAGGTTACGCTCGTCAATGGCTTTGAAGCCGGATAATACCAGGCCCACCGATGTAGCGAACATAGGGCTTTTTACCGCCTCCACTTTGCTCTTACCGAGGTACTCATTGGGATATCCGATACGGGCATCAGTAGCACACATCAGTTCACAAAGTTCTTTGGCAAACTGCAGCTGCGACCCGCCACCGGTGATGACAATACCTCCGGCCAGCTTGTCTTCGTAGCCGGAAGAAATAATTTCGGCATGCACCAGCTCAAAGATTTCCTGCATGCGGGCCTCAATGATGTAGGCCAGATTCTTCAGGGAAATCTCCTTGGGAGGACGATCCCGCAGACCGCGTATAGAGACAATCTCGTTGAAGCTTGCTTCTTCAGCGATGGCTTTGCCAAACTTTACTTTCAGCAGTTCGGCCTGCTCTTCCATCACCGAACATCCCTGCTTGATATCCTGGGTAATGATATCGCCCCCAAAGGGAATGACCGCTGTATGGCGGATGATACCATCATAGAAGATAGCCATATCTGTGGTGCCGCCGCCGATGTCCACCAGGCAGACACCCGCTCTCTTCTCTTCTTCACTCAGTACCGCCAGGCTGGAGGCCAAAGGCTCCAGGATGAGGTGCTCTATTTCCAGCCCTGCTCTTTTGACACACTTGTTGATATTATTGATCGCATGGGTCTGCGCCGTGATGATGTGGAAGTCTGCTTCCAGCTTGACCCCGGACATCCCTACCGGATCTACGATGCCATCCTCGTAATCTACGGTATAATGCTGTGGCATTACGTGGATGATTTCACAGCCGGGAGGCGTCACGATGCGGTACATGTCATTGGTCAGGCGTTCTACATCCTCCAGTCGGATTTCATCCTCCACTGAGTTGCGTGTGATACTACCATGATGGATGGAACTTCGGATATGCTGGCCAGCTATGCCTACATTCACGGTATTGATCTCAATACCTGACTGGTCTTCGGCTTCCCGTATCGCCTTTTCAATGGCACTGATTGTCTTATCAATATTCGTCACGATGCCACGACGGACACCTTCAGACTTAGCTTTGCCCATCCCCAGCACTTCTAATTTACCGTATTCGTTTTTGCGACCTACGATGGCACATATCTTGGTTGTACCGATATCCAGTCCGACAACAATATTTTCTTCTTGCATAGCTTTATTGATTAGTCACACACAATTTGGTCCTGGTATTTTAAATTTACTTTACTATAGTAGTTCCACCCTTTACGAGGTAAAATCTGCTTATAAAAAATGCCTAACTTATAAAATTTCTCTGAGATATCTTCGGCTTTTCCGAACTCGATCATCTGCTTTCCCACCTGCGGATAGAGTACAATATTTCCGTCAGCCCTGATGTCCATCTGGGCGATCTGGGCCTTCCAGAAGCTATCTTCACTGATAAAGTCAATCAGCTCAAAAATCTGTATTCCTTCTTCATTTTCCTTAATTTTCTGGCTTACCAGCTTAGCCGTATACGGCCCGCTGATCAGCATCACCCGGGCGGTATATTTGTCTGATACCGGCAGCACCTCTCCTTCATCACTGATATAAGCGTCCGGGGCATTATCCCTGAGCAGCCGGGCTACCGGCCGGTTCTGCTCCGCATATACAACAAGGTTACCCTTTACGTCCCGGTACACTTCCGCACTACGGACATATTTATTGGTCTCTATGCGATGCTCCAGTTCTTTCAGATTTAGCTCCAGATACTTTTTGCCTACCAGGCTTTCAGCACCGGCATTGGTCATCAGCATCTGTACGTCCTGCTCATCTACGAAGTAGTTTTCATAGCGGTTATCCACCTCTATCCGCACGTGCTGGCAGACTTTGCTGCTACGGCGTTTTTCAGTCATGGCTACAATGGCTACCATGCTGAGAGAGAAGATCGCTATTTTTACCCACTTCTTAAGTTTCATGTCATTACCGTTTGATAAGACTGATTACTTCTTTTGCAATATGCTCAGCCGCATCTGGCCGGGCGATTTTTTTCATATTCTCCGATAATTCGTGCTGTTGTGCTTCATTCTGCAGCAGGCTGAGGGTTACATCCACAAGCCTGGACGGCGCTTCGGCATCAGTAACCATGAGGGCAGCGTCCTGGCGCACCAGAGATTCAGCATTCTTGCGCTGATGGTCTTCGGCTACATTGGGCGAAGGCACAAAAACAGTTGGCTTACGCACCAGTGCCAGCTCAGAAATGGCCAGTGCGCCAGCACGGGAAATCACTACATCGGCTGCCGCATAGGCCAGGTCCATACGGCTCAGAAACTCGTGCAGCCTGATACCCGGTTTGTCAGCGATGGCAGTGAGCCGACTGCTCATCTCCTGGTGATAAAATTTACCGCACTGCCAGATCAGCTGGGCGCCCTGGGCGGTTAACTGGCTGATTCCCGCCAGCATGCTGTCATTCAGTGTTCTGGCTCCCAGGCTTCCACCTACTACCAGGATAGTTTTCTTCTCTGGGTCAAGCTCAAAAAACTCAAAGGCCTCTTTGCGCTTAGTCTGCAGTCCCTGTGCTGCCAGCGACACGATATCTTTTCTGACGGGATTGCCGGTGAAGACTATCTTTTCCTGGGGGAAGAATTTTTCCATTCCCTCATGGGCCACACATATTCTGTCTACTTTACCTGCCAGTATTTTATTGGTCAGGCCGGCATATGAATTCTGCTCCTGCAGCAGCGAAGGTATTTTTTTCCGACTGGCAGCATACACCAGGGGCCCGCTGGCAAAGCCACCCACGCCCACCACCGCATCGGGACGGAACTTATCTATAATCTTGGATGACTTCCGCAGGCTGGAGATCACTTTAAAAGGAAAAGCCAGGTTATCTGCCGTCAGCCTACGCTGCAGTCCGCTGATCCAGAGCCCGATGATCTTGTAGCCTGCCTCGGGTACTTTCTGCATCTCCATACGGCCTTCCGCACCGACAAACAGGATTTCTGTCTCAGGCTGCAGCGCCTGCAGAGCATGCGCAATCGCGATGGCCGGATAGATATGCCCTCCGGTACCTCCTCCACTGATAATGATGCGATATGGTTTGTCTACTGCTGCCATTAAGCATGGTGTAATTTTACGTTTTCCTCTGATTCTGCCTGCTTACTGGTACTCAGGATAATGCCCAGCGCCACTCCGGTAAAAAGCAGGGACGTACCTCCCATACTCACCAGCGGCAGGGGCAGACCGGTAATCGGTCCGATGCCTACGGCTACTCCCATGTTGATCATCGCCTGTATGACGATGGCAAAACTCAGCCCGGCTGATAGCAGGCCACCAAAAGCTCTGTCGCTCCTGGAAACGGCCCGCATACCGCGGTAAAGCAAGGTTAAATACAAAAAGATCACTACAACTCCCCCTACTAAACCATACTCCTCTATGATAATGGCATATACAAAGTCTGAATAAGAATGCGGCAGTATGTTACGCTGGTCGCTGTTACCCCAGCCCTTGCCCTGCACACCCCCGGTGGCGATGGCGATATAAGACTGCACCGCCTGGAATGCCGGCTCACCCTCTCCCAGAAAGCTGTCTATATAATTACCCAGTCTGCTTTTGGCAGTCAGACTGCGTTCTCCGAATCCACCCAGGTAGGCCAGTGCGCCTACCATAGCCCCTGCCAGTATAAAAGTAGCTACATACCTTTTGGGCATACGGCCGATAAACATCAGCAGGGCGCAGGTAGCGAACAGCATGGCTCCCGTTGAAATATCTGAAATGGCGATCATACCGCAGATGACAAAACACCAGATCATCACCGGGACCAGCGTAGCCCTGAAGTTCTTGATCGCCTGCTGCCGGCGGGAAAGCATTCCCGCCAGATGAGCGATCAGCGCCAGCTTGGCCAGGTCAGAAGGCTGAAAAGTCTGGTCCACGATCGGGATCGTCAGCCAGCGAGAAGCCTGGTTGATGGTATCTCCGTACATCCAGGTGAAGAACAGCAAGGGCACCGATAGCCAGAGCGCCAGCGTAGACAGGCGGGCAAACAGGCGGTAGTTGGCCTTGTGCACCAGGTACATCACACCCAGGCTGAGCATCAGCAGCGACATATGGCGAAAGAGGTAATACTCAGTATTACCACCCTGCATCCGGAAAGCAAGCGAAGCAGTAGTACTGTATACGATCAGTACGCCTATGGCTGATAATGCCAGCACTATCATCCAGATAACCGGATCTCCCTGCAGATGTCGCTTTGCCAGTCCTCTGATCATACTTATCTGATTTTTAAGGTTACCAGTGTCAAAATTGCCAGCATTATACCGATCAGCCAGAAGCGGTTAACGATCTTGGCCTCGTGTAAGCCTAACTTCTGATAGTGATGGTGCAGCGGAGACATTTTAAATATCCGCCTGCCCTCTCCGTATTTCCTTTTGGTATATTTGAAGTAAGACACCTGCATGATCACCGACAGGTTTTCTATCAGGAAAATACCGCACATAATTGGGATCAGCAGTTCCTTCCTGACGGCCAAGGCCAGCACTGCGATAATCCCGCCGATGGCAAGGCTACCGGTATCACCCATGAATACCTGCGCCGGATAAGAATTGTACCAGAGGAAACCAATACACGCTCCTACGAAGGCGGTGGTAAAGATTACCAGTTCGCCCAGGCCGGGTATGTACATAATGTTGAGGTACTGCGAAAAACGCAGGTTGCCCGATACATAGATAAAAATTGCCAGCGAAAGGCCGATGATGGCGGAAGTGCCCGCCGCCAGGCCGTCTATACCATCCGTAATATTGGCCCCATTGGAAACGGCCGTGATGATAAAGGTGACGATTACCAGATAGACAATCCAGGTAAAGCGGTTGTCTACTTCTACCAGGCCGAAGGTGATGAAAGAGATAAAGTTATCGTAATCGGCTTCATTGCCTTTGACAAAGGGGATGGTGGTTTTGCTTGCCTTCACATCTTCGTAGGCAGACTCAGGTATGTCAAGTGCAGGATTGTCGGATGATGATATATTTTGCAGTACCTCTTCGTCAAATTCACGCACCAGTACATCCTGGTGGAAGTAGAGTGTCAGGCCCACAATCAGGCCCAGGCCTACCTGTCCTACGATCTTGAAGCGTCCGGCAAGGCCCTCCTTGTTTTTTCTAAAAACTTTGATGTAGTCATCCAGGAAGCCCACCAGACCCATCCATACGGTCACTACCAGGGCGAGGATGATGTAGATATTGTCCAGGCGGGCAAACAGCAGCGTCGGAATGATGATTGCAGCCAGGATGATCAGACCTCCCATGGTAGGCGTACCTTTCTTCTGCATCTGCCCCTCCAGCCCCAGGTCACGGATGTCTTCACCCACCTGCTTTCTGCGCAGCATGGAGATCAGCTGCTGCCCGAAGGTGATCGTGATGATCAGGGAGAGCAGCGTAGCCATGCCTGCCCGGAAGGAGATAAACTGGAAAACCCCAGCTCCCGGCAAGTCAAATTCACGATCAAGATAGGTGAACAAATAATACAGCATAGTCTGTGGTTTGGGCACTTAGCAGCAGTGCTACGTCCCTTTTTTCATTTGATTAAAAACTTCCTCAATTACCTGAAAATCGTCAAAATCATGTTTTATCCCTTTGATCTCCTGGTAAGTTTCATGGCCTTTTCCCGCTACCAGTATGATATCCCCGGCCTGTGCCATCATGCAGGCGGTCCGGATAGCTTCCTTGCGGCTGGTGATGGAGAGCACTTTACGCACATTTGCCACACTCACTCCAACCTTCATATCCGCTATGATCTGATCAGGATCTTCGCTGCGAGGGTTGTCTGAAGTCAGTATTACCTTATCGCTGTACTGGGTGGCGATGGAGGCCATCTCCGGTCGCTTGGTCTTATCCCGGTCTCCTCCACAACCTACCACACTGATGACCTGCTCATTCCTGGTACGTACATTCTGTATGGTCTTCAGCACATTTTCCAGTGCATCGGGGGTATGGGCGTAGTCTACGATGGCCGTAATTCCTTCGGGAGAAATCACCTGCTCAAAGCGACCGCGGGCAGGCTGTACGCTGGATAGCTGGGTAAGCACCTCTTCCGGATCTTCGTCCAGGGCTATCCCCACACCATAGGCGGCCAGCAGGTTGTAAGCATTAAAGTCACCAATGAGCTTAAACCACACCTGCTGGGCAGTAATATCCTTACCGCCGATTTCCATTTCCAGCCCCTGCAAAGAATTAGACAGGACTTTACCTTTGAAATCACTGTCGGTACGAAGCGAGTAAGTCTTACGGGCCGCTTTGGTATTCTGCAACATAATCTGCCCCCGCTTATCATCTATATTGACCAGGGCAAAGGCATCAGCAGGCAGATCATCAAAAAGGCGTTTTTTGGCTTTGATGTAGTTTTCAAAAGTCTTGTGGTAGTCCAGGTGATCGTGGGTAATGTTGGTGAATACCGCCCCGGCATACCTGATACCGGCAATCCTGCGCTGATCTATGGCGTGAGAACTGGACTCCATAAAACAGTGCGTGCAACCCTCTTTTACCATCTGCGCCATCAGTGCATTGAGCTGTACGGCGTCCGGAGTGGTATGGGTTGCGGGTATGATTTTGTTGTTGATCTTGTTGTTGACAGTGGACAGGAGTCCGGTATTATAGCCCAGCTTGATAAAAAGCTGCTGTAGCAGGGTCACTACCGTTGTTTTGCCATTGGTGCCGGTAACACCAACCACTTTCATTTTATGCGAAGGATTACCATAAAAGTTAGCAGCCATGACCCCCAGGGCCTCAGCACTGCTGCCGACCTCCACGTAAGTCACACCCTCTTTGGCTGTTTCCGGCATACGTTCACAGACGATGGCCACCGCTCCCTGGCTGACTGACTGATCAATATACTGATGCCCATCTACCTGTGTCCCGCTTACCGCTACAAATACGCTTCCTTCCTGCACCTTGCGCGAGTCAAAGACCACAGAGTTTACTTCCACATTGGTATCGCCAATGGTGGAGCGTAGCGAAACTTTGTACAGTATATCCTTCAGTATTGCCATATCTCTTTTATCCTAATTGTAAACTGATCCTGCTCCCTTTGATCGCTTTGACGCCCGGTAGTTGTGACTGCCTGACTACCCTACCCTTACCTGAATATTCTACACGCAGTCCACGATTTTCCAGCAGAAAGATCGCATCCCGCATACTCATACCCCGTACATCGGGTATGTACTCAAAGGAGGTGCTGCCATCCTTCCACTTCAGTTGGTTACCGGCAATTTGTGCTCTTACCCACTCGGCAGCATCGGTAGGTTCATGTGCTATCTCCAATTGCTGCATTACCTGCTGCAGGTCTTCATAGTAGCCCGCCTGCACTACCGGAAATACGCCCTCTTCCCGCACAAACTCAGCCGGCAGTGGCTCGTGTATCTCCAGGTCGTTAGCATATATCTTGTCTGCGATATTTTTAAATACCGGAGCGGCCACGTTACTGGCATACTGCTCAAAACCTTTGGGATTGTCAATGACCACGATGCAACTGTACTTGGGCGCATCTGCCGGGAAATAACCTACAAAAGAAGTATAGTACTTGCGGGTATAGCGGCCGTTTTTCAATTTTTGTGCCGTTCCTGTCTTTCCGGCTATTTTATAGAAATCATTTTTGATATTACTGGCAGTACCATATTCCACCACACTCTCCAGCATGGTTTTTACCTTTCCCAGTGTCTCAGGCGAACATATCCTGTCGTTGAGCACGCCTGCCTGGTATGTTTCCACCACCTTATCGGCCTGCCTGACGGATTTCACAATGACAGGCTGTATCATTCTGCCATCATTGGCTATTGCATTATAAAAAGCCAGTATCTGCAGCGGTGTCAGCTTGAGACCATAGCCGATGGACATCCATGGCAGCGATACGCCGCTCCACCCTTGGTCACCGGGCTTTTTGATGTAAGGCACGCCTTCCCCCACAATCTGAAAGCCCACCCGGTCGGCCAGGCCCATGTTGCGCACATATTCCACGAAGCGCTCCGGCTTCAACCCAAAATGATGGTCTACCCAACGGGAGATAGCAATATTAGAAGAATGGGCAAAAGCATCCTGAAAGCTGATCATGCCGTAGCCATCCTGCTTATGGTCAGTCATGATACGGTCATAAAACTGGAAGCGCCCATCTCCGGCATCAATGCTGTCATGGAGGTTGAGTTGGGCATCCTCCATCAAAGCGATCACGGAAGCCAGTTTGAAAGTAGAACCAGGCTCAGTCAGTTCGCCCACCGCATAGTTATAGCTTTCGCCATAGCTTCCTTCGCTGTAGCGGGTCAGGTTGGTAATGGCTTTAATCTCTCCGGTGGCTACTTCCATCACTACCGCACTGCCGTAGTCGGCATCATGCGCTATCAGGGCCGAAGCGAGCGAAGACTGCGCCACATCCTGTATGTTTACATCTATCGTGGTGACGATATCATTACCGGCTACTGGCTTGACCTCGGTACCATCATAGACCGGCTTCCAGTGGCTGCCCGACATTTTCTGAAACAGGCCCTTGCCATCACGCCCTGCCAGAAAAGTGTTGAAGCTGTATTCCAGCCCAGCACCTTTATGATTCTCATTGATATGCCCGATGGTACGCGCGCCCAGGTAGGCAAAGGGCTTGTAACGCTCATCTACTTTTTCAAAGATCACACCACCCTGGAACCGCCCTTCGCGGAAGACGGGCCAGTGCTCCATTTCCTTTTTGCTAAGATAGTTGACCTTACTGCGGTTGAGGATCATATACTGCCGGCCCTTGGCCCGGGCGTTGAGGATTCGCCGCTTATACTCTACCGCAGTGTGGTCTTTAAACTTACGGGACAACAGCATGGATAGCGAGTCAATGGAAGTGTTCAGCAGGCTTTCGTCCGCTACGCTGGGATCAAAGGCTACCCGGTAAAACGGCAGTGACGTAGCCAGCAGGCTTCCGTCTTCGGCATAGATGTTCCCCCTGACTGCCGGAACAGTCTTGTATTGGAGGTTGATTTTTTCTGCCATTTCTTTCCACTTTTTCCCCTCCACCATCTGTATCTCCACAATGCGGAAGACGATGCCGAGCGAAAAGAGGAATACCAGCAAAAAGGCCAGCCTCACGCGGAACAATATGTCCTTCTTGATACTCACTATTTTTCCACTATTATTTTATAAGGTGGCGTCTCACTTTCTTCAAGTCCCAATCTCTTCACCCGCTTGGCTACTTCGGATTGCTTACTGGCAAACATATAGTCAGCCTTGAGGGTGGTATAGTTGGCCCGCAGGTCTTCCACCTCTTCTTCCAGGCGGTTGATCTTGCGAATGGTTTTTTCGGCGTAATGGTTGTTCCCAATATAGAAAAGCCCCAGGCAGGTGAAATAAAACACATAGGGCACAAAGCGTACCGGCAGACCACTGTCAAAAGAGGTATCTACCCGGAACAGGCGATCAATTTTGGAGAAAAGGCTCTCTCCTTTTTTCTCCTGCTTCTGCTCTTTATATCTGTTTTTTACTGCTGTTTTCATAGCTTAGCGTTTTTCAGCAATTCTTAGCTTGACACTTCTGGACCGGCTGTTTTCCCTGAGTTCTTCCGGCGATGGCACGAGCGGCTTTCTGGTGACTGCCTTCAGCGGCAGCTGAGGATTGCCATAAAAATCTTTTTCCACCTCGCCGTACAGTTTTCCTTTATTGATCATGTTCTTGACAAGCCGGTCTTCCAGCGAATGGTAGGATAGCACTACCAGCCTTCCTCCTGGCACCAGCAGCTCCACGCTCTGCTCCAGCATTTCTTCCAATGCCTTAATTTCATCGTTCACCTCTATCCTTAACGCCTGAAACACCTGTGCATAGTATTTGGCCTCCCGACCTTTTGGTGCAAATTTGTCCAGCACCTGCTTCAGTTCGTTGACAGTTTTGATAGATTCATTGGTGCGGGCAGACACGATGGCCTGCGCCAGCGTCTTCGCATTTCGCACCTCTCCATACATGCCCAGCAACTGATGAAGCTGCTGCTCACTGTATTCATTCACTACCTGCTGCGCCGTCCTGTGTGCCTGCTGATCCATGCGCATATCCAGGTCAGCCTCAAAGCGGGTAGAGAACCCCCGGTCCGGCACATCAAACTGATGCGACGAAACCCCCAGGTCGGCCAGTACCCCATCTACCTGCTTTACCCCGTGGAGTTTCAGGTAGCGCTTAAGGTGACGGAAATTGGCCTGTACAAACGTCAGGTCCAGGTCTTCGGCGTTGGCCGCGGCATCCTGGTCCTGGTCAAAAGCAAACAGACGCCCTCCCTGCAGACGATCCAGTATGGCCCTGCTGTGCCCACCCCCGCCAAAAGTCAGGTCCACATAGGTGCCGTCGGGCCTCCACACCAGCCCGTCGATACTTTCGTCCAACAGCACGGGTTTATGATACATCACCATCGTGGTCATTTTCGTTTGCTTGTTTGTATAAATGCTTCTGCGCCAGGTCCGAAAACTCCGAAGGGTCATTCAGCATATATTCGTCATACATGATCGGATTCCAGATCTCCAGCACTTTCCCGCTACCCGCGATAATCACCTCTCTACCGAGCCGAGCGTACTGCATCATCCTTTTGGGTATTAAAAATCTCCCCATATTATCCAACTCCACTTCCAGACTACCCCTGAAAAAATTGCGTTGCAGCTTTCTTTGTTCTACATTGAACTGACTTAATGAAGCGTATCGCTCGTAAGCCTTATGATACTCCTCCATTGTATAAATGATCAGACATGGCTCAAATCCCTGACTGAGTACGATCTCATGGCGAGAACATTCCGGCAGCTTGGCTTTAACCTTCGCCGGAAGAAGAAGTCTGCCCTTGGCATCCATCTTGCATTCGTATTCACCATTGAAAATTGCCATGTAAGGATCATCAGGGAAAACAGCTATCTGATACAAACTTAATAAAAGTTATGATAACATCCTCCACTTCTTCCCACTTTTTACCACGTTTTTTTACAATTTATTTCCCCATAAATGTTGATTTAAACCACTTCTAGACGGTTATACTTATTAAAAGTACAAATTGGCGTTTTAATCCTAACAGATGTTATTTTTTGTTAGTTTATGTTATTGCAAATGTGGAAAAAGCCTAACAATTGTTATATGCGCTGAGAATGAGAAAGTTCGGTGTGGATAAGCGCGGGAAAGATTGTGGACAAAATGTGAATAGTATGTGAATAAGTTGAGAGGTGTCTTTCCCGCCAAAATCAGCGGCACGGAAAGATGCAACATATTGCCCCAAAGCCTGACCATTCCCAATAAATTGCTTTACTTTGCGCTTTAATCCAGCGAATAGTTCATCATATTACTATTTTGCTTCCTGATTATTTTACATTTCACAGCTTTACCATTAGATCATGTATCGTACTACTTTCTACTTGCTTTTAAACAGCCTGATAGTGTTGTTCCAGGCCTGCCAGCCTGCGGCACAGCAGGTGACAGAAAGCTCCTCTATCAAAACCGGCACCTGGCGTGCTACCATAGACCTGCAGGGGCAGCAACTGCCTTTTACTTTTGAGGTAGCTTCTGAAGATAGCAGTGGCTACCAGGTCTATCTCATCAACGGAGAAGAGCGCCTGTTGATTGATGATGTGCAGTTCAGCGGAGACTCCCTGATAATGCCCATGAATTTCTTTGATACCCAGATTGAGGCCCGCATCCTGGGCGACCGGCTTGAAGGTCATTTTGTCAAAAATTATGCGGAGGGATACCGCCTTCCTTTCAGTGCAGCCTACGGAGAAGACTATCGTTTTATCCGGGCGGCCTCTTCCCAACCGGCTGATTTTGGTGGCAGGTGGGAAGTCTTTTTTGAGGGCGATTCTCTCTTGTCGGTGGGTATTTTTGAGCAGCAGGGAGACGAGGTGACCGGCTCTTTCCTTACCACCACCGGCGACTACCGCTTCCTGCAGGGCAATGCGGAAGGCAGTACCATGATGCTGAGCGCTTTTGATGGCGAGCATGCCTTTCTCTTTGAAGCAAGGCTGCAGCAAGATGGCTCTCTGGCAGGAGACTTCTGGTCAGGACAGAGCTTCCACACTACCTGGACAGCGAAACCCAATCCTTCAGCGGAACTTCCCGATGCCAACGAACTCACTTATCTCAAGAAAGGCTACGACAAGCTGGAATTTACTTTCCCCAACCTTGAAGGCGAACCCGTATCTCTGAGCGATGAGCAGTACCGGGGTAAAGTGGTGATCGTACAGCTTTTTGGCACCTGGTGCCCTAATTGTATGGACGAAACAAAGTTCTATGCCGACTGGTACCGCCGCCACAAAGATGAGGATGTGGAGATCATAGGCCTGGCTTATGAGCGTAAAGATGATTTTGACTATGCCAGCAGCCGTGTCAAAAAGATGATCAGCAAACTGGATGTAGGCTACGATTTCCTGATCGCCGGAGTGTCGGATAAGGAAGCCGCTGCCAGCACCCTACCCATGCTCAACCGGGTAATGTCTTTCCCTACTTCTATTTTTATTGACAAAAACGGACAGGTGCGCAATATTCACACCGGCTTCAGCGGCCCGGGTACCGGTATCTACTACGAGCGTTTTGTGGAAGATTTTAACATCCTGATGGATAAGCTGCTGGCAGAAGAAGTAAACTCATAATTCGTTTGAATCGCCCTGCACTCACTGGCTTATGGCCTGGAGGGTCTGCCTGATCTTTTGATCAGCCTGCTGCTCAGGCAGAGACGGAAGTTGCGCACCCTCTTCCTCCAGTGGATAATGTAGCAGACTCATCAAAGGCCCGGCCAGCTGCCGGGCTTTTGCTTTTTGTGCCTCGCTCAGCTGCTGTTTCCAGCGGTTTGACTTCCCCTTACGCACATGGTTGGCGTGGCCTTTCTGCAGGGAAGAAAAATGTACAGCCCGCCCGATTGCTTCTTTCCCCTCGTCATCCAGGTTAATTTCCAGATAATCCAGCAAACGCTGCAGTTCGGCAGGGAAATCATGCAGCAACCTTTCGTAAAACACAAAATGTATGGGTACTTCGCTGCGCTGCAGCAGGTAGTTACCGACATGCCACACCCAGTGGTGCATGATCTGCTCAAAGTAGCTGTTAAGGTAGCGCTCCGGGTCCGGTTGGCCGTGGGGGTAATACTTCAGCATATAGGGAGTAAAGGCAAAGCGGGTTTCAGACAGTGCCCTATCGCGTGGATCACGGATGATATACACGACTTTATCTACCAGGGAGAAAAGGCGGTAGCAGAGCGGGCTGAAGTCGGAATGGGTCCAGATATGGCAAGTTTGGTTTACATACTTTTCCAGATCTACCGGCATCCTGAAAATGGAGCTGATCCGGTAAAAGAAATGCTCAGGCCCCACATCCAGCATGTCAATATCAGCCTGCTCGGGATAGCTAAGGTCCCATTCCTTGGCCAGCGGATAGATCGGCTGCTGCCGGACGAAGCTATGCTCCGACAAAGCTGCTTTTTGCCTGATCTGCTGTAATATTTTATAAAGCCAGAAGTTACCGCTCTTGGGCGTACCTGCCTGTAGTATCGTCATGTCTTTATCGGAATGATGCTACTAACATAAAGAGGGTTTAACTCCTGATTGTTACAGCAGACATTCCGGTTTCAAATGCAGAAGACGCAGGCCGTTATTGAGTTAAGACCTTTTCAGAAAGGCATCAGCGCATAGCCTTTCATCTGGTACTCCGTCAGTATGGTCATGGCAGAAATAGACACTTTGATATCCGGGTGCAGGCTGTCATTGGCAAATCCCCGGGCTATCAAAGACTGACCACAAATGTAGACTTCCACCCCGGCCTCCGCCAGTGCCCGGATCAGCCCTTCATTAGGATTATCTACTTTAAAATGCTTACGGTAGGCTTCATTGCTCAGCACGGCCGGCGTGGCCTTGGAATGGAGCACGGCCACTGCTTTGATGTTTTCCTGCGGTACGCCACCCAGCGCATGCAGGTTAAGCGTACGGGCTATCCTGTATAGCGAAGGATTTACTTCCGAAGGATCATCGCTGCCCCCGGTTACATCCATGACCATTTTGTATTCTACTGAAGGATCGGGAAGCTTATCAGCTCCGGGAATTTCATGTACGGCACCGAAGCCGGGAACCATCGGTGACTGAGGGTCTTGCGCCTGACTGTACTGTATCATGACAAAAAGAAAAAGGCTAAGGGTAAAGATTTGTTTCATGATCATATTTTGATAAGAATCTCCAATTATAGCGGTAAATGCTGAATTTCTCCCCCTTTGTGAACAGCTTTTTAGTCAATAAACTGCTCCATGTTTACCGACTGACTTATTAGCTGATGAATGGCAAACCAGGCAAAGCAGCCGCTACAATGACAGAAAAGCAGGGCATTTGCTAACAATCCCATAGCCTGACCGTTGATGCTTTGAAAAATCTGATGAAGAAATGAAGCAGCCCAAAGTGTACCTGCTGAGTGGTAACGGCAGCACCCAGGCCTGGTGGGAAGACTGCCTGCCGTTTTTCAAAATATACCAGCCAGTACCGCTGGAACTCCCCGGCTCGGGCAGCAACACCTCTGACCGCTACCACAGCCTGGACGAACTGGCCGATGCACTGCTGGAAGATACCGAAGCCGGACACCCGATTTTTGCGGTTGGCATCAACGCACTGGTGGTACTGCATGCGCTGGTACGCAGCCCGCAGCACTTCAGTAAGGTAATACTTTTAGCGCCAGTCGGTGCCTTTCTCTGGCAGCGGCGATTTGTGCAGTTCATGAGCCTGCCACCGATCCGCAAAACTATCCTGTACCTGCTCCGCAATTATCCCAAGATTTTCCGACATAAGTTTTCCTCCCGCCGCTGGACAGACGCCCAGTACCGCCGTATGGGCGATGGATACCGTCAGTGCCGGGCTTTTGAGGCTTACTTTGAGTTTACCCTGCCGCATGTAGCGCTAAACCTGTTTGAGTGGATCAGTACGCCAGTGGAAATCGTCTGGGGCAAAGATGATGCGGTACTCGGGCTGCAGCAGGCCGCCGCCTGGGAAGCTATCCTCTGCCGCGCTCCGCTGCAGATTAGTGTACACCCTCGGTGGGAACATTATCCCTATATTGACGGTCCGCAGGAATTTGCCGTCTCATTAGAAAGCAGGCTGAAGGGCAACTCCTGGCCGGAAGTAGCGCAAAGCATTCGTGCTCATACCAAAGCCGGCCGCCTGCAACTGGCCGAACTTGCCGGGCTTAACGTGCCGCCTCTGCTGGGCCTGGAGAGAGATTTTGATGCGGAGCGTTTACAGACCTTTCTTCAGAGCTTTCCCGCTGACGCGCTCTTTGCTGTACGTTCTTCCGCCGAAGATGAAGACGGTGCCGACCATTCTCAGGCAGGCCGCTATACTACCTTTATCAGGGTAGAAAAAGAGGCTGTAGCAGATAAAGTCCAGCAACTGTTGACAGAAGTAGCACAGGTGGTGGTGCAGCTTTTTGTGGAAGCCCGATACGCAGGAGTAGCTTTTGCGAGGAATATTTCGGCGGAGGTTGAAATGGTAGCCGGTGACCTGGAGCAGTTGGTCAACGGAGATGCCCAACCCGTCAGTTTTACCCTAACCAAAATGGACCGACCCTGGCAGACAGGGGGAACTGGCGTAGTACCGGCAGATTTTCCGCTGAAACAACTTCAGCGGTTTCTCCATAAATGCATTGCCGTTTTCCACTACAGCCCGGCAGACATTGAGTGGGCCTGGGACGGAAAAGCATTCTGGCTGCTGCAGACCCGTCCGGTCACTACCTACCCCTGGCGGCGCTGCCTTACCTCTGCCAATATTGACGAACTGCTGCCGCCGCAGGTAAGCCGTATCATGGAGCACGCCCAGCAGCGCGCCTCACTCAGCATCAGTCGGGCCTATAGCCTGTGGGATACCCGCAGCCTGGAAGATGCCGAGCCTTTTTCTGTAAGTTATGAAGGTGCCTCCTATATCAACATGGATAATTTTCTCGCTCGCTTCCGCGACTGGGGCCTTCCTTCCGGACTGATCGCCGCTGAAATCGGGGGCACGCTACCGAAAATCCCTTTCCGTTTGCACCGCTTCATCCTGAGCATTCCTGTTTTCCTGAAAATGCTGTGGAAAAGCAGAGCCTACCTGCCAGCGGTAGCCAAAGGGCTACAGCAGCATGAGGCAGCATTTAACCGCCTGGAAAAAATCAGCGATCCGGAGGAGAGAGGCCATCAGCTGGCCAGATGGTTTACACGCTATTATGTATTCATCGTACAGAGCAATAGTATCATCAATGCCGCCATTTCCAGTGCGGGCGGTAGCTGGCTGGGTAGCAGGAAAACTGTTTACCAAGATTACGAAAAACAAGCGCGTCTGCACCGACTTACTTACGAAAGCGATCCGGCGACAGTCCGCGTACCCGGTGCAGATACAAGGCTTCAACCTTTGCCCCGCTGGCCAGGTGGCATCAGGCTGCTCCACCGCCTGGGTTTTCCCGGCCTACGCGCTTATTATACCGAAGTACGGGAGTGGTTTCGTGATAACAACATGCGCCTTTTTTACCGACTGCACTTTGCCCTGCAGGATACGGAATGGCTGCATCCGCATCCTCATATTCGCAGGCGGCAGGGCACCTTCTGGCAAAGCGGGGAAATGTTGAGCGAAAAAGGAAAAGGCTTTGTCATTTATCCCGGCGAGGCGGAAGGCATAGCCGGTAAGGACATCCTGCTGACCGATACGCTCAAGGCAGGAGATTACGAACGTTTTGTCCGGGCCAGGGCGGTCATAGCCCGCAGTGGAGGTAAACTGTCGCACGGAGCCACCCTGCTGCGTGAACTGCAGAAGCCCTCGGCAGTGATACCTGATCTGGACCTCTCGCTGCAGGGGCAGATGGTCCGCTATGCCGACGGAAAGCTGGAAGTTATCAGACAACTGAGCGACAGCCGCTGACTCAGTGAGTCTCACCCTCTTTGGCTGTGCTGAGCACACCACGCAGCAGCGCCGGGTCAAAGGCCTCTTCCGGATCTCTTCTGGTCAGTACCGAAATATTTCCGTTGACTTCCAGTACTGCGGCCAGCATCTGCCCGTAGTTGATCACATTATGCTCCCGTAGCTTCGCCCTCAGTTCATATTCTGTGATCCGGGCAAAGCGCATATTGGCTTTGAGTATCTGCCCGTCCTTCATCAGCAGTACCGGGCGGTTGTCAATAATTTTTTTGACAAAACTCCAGCGTTGACGCGCGTAGGTGATCAGGGTATGGATGCCGTACAGGCTCAGGAGTGCGGTAGTACCTTCTATCAGGGAGATGTCATTATCGGCTATGGTAGAAGCGAGCAAAGCACCGATGGCCAGGGTGATCAGAAAATCAAAGCTGGATGCCGTGGTAAAACTGCGGATGCCCACCAGCTTGCTGACTGCTACGGTAATGATGTAAAACAATACCGAGGATATCAGTATCCAGAAGATGTCATGTGAGTTGTTGTAAAACCAGGTTTGCATCACTTCTGTAAATTGCTATTCGTCTTCCTTATTAAAGGAAGGCATTCTGCCGAGAGTTTAAAAAAACTACGCTTAGGTTATGACAAAAAAAAGGCTCCCGAAGGAGCCTCTTTCATCTGCTTACCAATAAAACTAACCTAACTGCTTAATCAATGCTACTATTTTGTCCTGTGTTACCTTGTCCCGGTACGAATTATCGCTGAGTTTGCCCACCCTGATACTTTTACCGTAGGCTTCTACTGCTTTCTCGGGCAGGCGGTTGGCTACATAGTAGTCGCCCAGCACCTTCAGGTTGTACGAGGTTTCTTTCACTGCTATGGACTGTTTGATCCACATGGCTGCTTCTTTCATATTGGCGCCTTTAGAAATACAGATCTCCGCAGCCTCGGCATAGGTATGCCAGTCGTCAGGGCTGGCAGCTTCTACGGCCTCCCGTGCCTGTCGGATGGCTTTGTCAGTATTTTTTGCAGCAAATGCGGTGGTATTGATGGCTACAGCTACTATGGCAATGATGAATGTTTTGATCGCTAATTTCATGTCTTCTGAATTTTGGGTTAATAAAAAAATCAATGTTGTTTGCCAGGATATTTGCGAAGCTTATGCCAAAAAGTTAAATTACTGAAAATCAACATTTTATAATATATGGTCATTTTTACAAGTGTACTCTGGCGTACACCCATGTCACATGAGCGTACACTATGCCACCACCAACAGTAAGTCATCGCTGCATTGGGAAAAGTACAATTTATTTTTCGGGCTAAAATGTTATTTTTGTAGAAGGTACTACCACATTTTCAAAAAATCAGGAAAGATAAGTGGAGCTTGCAAGACTCCCGGGGAGGAATACATGGACGTAAATACAATACTTAGAACACAGTATGAGCTGAAGGAACTGGAACTCAACTCATTATTAGAAGTAACCCAGGCGATCAACAACAATCTGTCAGAAGAGTCACTTTACAAAATTTTCAATTTTACGCTGAGGGCCAACCTGAATATACAGAAACTGGCTCTGTACGTCTTCAACGAAGAGGAGAGAGGGAAAGGCTACTGGGAATGTAAAACCAATTTTGGTACAGAGATCAGCTTCACCAATGTAATGCTCAATGAGCATTTCCTGCCCATCAGCAGCATCACCAGTATTGAAGAGCTAAAGGAGCCGGGCTTTTTTGATGAGTTCGATATCGTCATACCGGTATCCCACAAAAACCGGATGCTCTCACTGGTATTTCTCGGCGGATTACAAAAAGAGATAGAAGGACAGCCTACTGAAATTGGTACTACCTTCATACAGGCGCTCAGCAATATCATCATTGTAGCCATTGAGAACAAAAAGCTCGCCCGCCGCCAACTGGTGCAGGAGGCTATGCGTAAGGAGATGGAAATTGCCCGTCAGGTACAGCAGTTCCTATTTCCCAAAGAACTTCCCCGACAGAAAGACCTGCAGGTGGAAGCCAGCTACATGCCGCACCATTCGGTGGGAGGCGACTATTATGACTTTATCCGCCTGACAGCAAACCACTTCCTGCTTTGCGTAGCCGACGTGTCCGGTAAGGGTGTTCCGGCCGCCATCCTGATGTCTAATTTCCAGGCGGCCTTACGAACCATCGTACGGCAGACAATGAACCTGCACGAAATCATCTCAGAGCTCAACTACCAGGTCATGCAGAGCGCCAATGGCGAAAACTTCATCACCTTCTTCGTGGCTATCTATGACCAGGAGCAGCATAGCCTGCGCTACGTAAATGCCGGCCATATTCCGCCTTTGATCATCAGTGCCGACAAAAGAACGCACCTGCTGGATAAAGGCACCGTCATGCTGGGTAGTTTTCATCCCCTTCCATTTCTCAATGAGGGGGTGATCCATAATATTGACGACTTTACCATCTTCGCTTATACCGACGGCCTTACCGAAACCTTCAACCAACAGGATGAGGAGTATGGTGTGGAACGGCTGCAGGAGTTTCTGCGGAAGCACAGCGACCTGGACCTGCAGGATATCCATCGCGCGCTCTTCAAAGAACTGGATAGTTTCAGCGGAGGCGATGAGCATCATGATGATATTACTTTTCTCTCAGCTATGGTCAATACCAAGCTCAGTAAGGTGGTACCCCAGTAAGCAGGCCACTGTATGAACTTCATCAAAACGCCATCTTTCGTTAAGCTGCTGTATCCTGGCCTGGTGTGGGATATGCGAAAGACCGGAACAAAAACGCTTTACCTCACCTTTGACGACGGACCGGTACCGGAAGTCACGCCTTTTGTGCTGGATACGCTGGCTGCCTACCACGCCAAAGCCACTTTTTTTTGTGTGGGAGAAAATGTAGAACGGTTTCCCAAAATTTTTCGGCAGATAGAAAGCGCAGGCCACAGCACCGGCAACCATACCTATCAGCATCTTAATGGGTGGAAGACAGGTACTAAACAGTATGTGGAAAATGTAGCCCGCTGCCGGAAGGCTCTCACAGAAGCGGGCCTATCGCCCCCTGCCAGCCCACTATTTCGCCCTCCTTACGGGAAAATCAGCCGCAGGCAGATACGTATCCTCCGGCAGGATTATCGTATCATCATGTGGGACATACTGGCTGGTGATTATGACGCAGGCTTTCCGGCGGAGCAGTGCCTCCAAAAAAGTATACAGCACAGCCAATCCGGCAGCATCATCATCTTCCACGACAGCTACAAGGCGGCCAGAAATTTACAGTACGTACTTCCCCGTTACCTGGAGCACTTTGCGGCAGCGGGCTATCAGTTTGCTGCCCTTTGACTTACCTATTCACTTTTCTGGCGGCTGCTACTGTACTGGCCGACCTGCTGCTGATCCTGTTCTGGAAGTTTAACTTCCGAAGCTACTTTCAGTCATCCGCTCAACAGCCCCGACAGGAAGTACATCCCGAATTATGCCCCATGTCCAGGCCCCGGCTGGAGCAGTATCCTGCCGTCGCTGTGTTGCTGGCAGTGCGTAATGAGGAAAAGTTATTACCTGCCTGTCTGAACAGCCTGCTCTCCACTGATTATCCCATGGAAAAGCTCACCATCTGGATAGGAAACGACGCTTCAGAAGACCATACTGCGGACATTGCCAAAAAGTACGCACAGCAGTATCATAATATACAGCTCATTGAGGTAAAACAAAGACTGGGCGATGCCAAAGCTAAAGCCAATGTGCTGGCACATCTGGTAAAAGCAGTTGAAGCATCAGACAGCAGCCCGGAACTTCTGCTGGTGACAGACGCCGATGTGCAGGTACAACCCTACTGGATAGGCGGGATGGTACAGCACTGGCAGGCAAGACCCAAAGTACGGGAAGTGGGCATCGTCACCGGCATTACACTGGTGGACAGCCATACCACCTGGGGGCAGTTGCAGCGAATAGACTGGCTTTTTGCGCTGGGGATGGTCAAGGTAGCCAGCGACTGGGGAATGCCCATCGCCACCATGGGCAATAATCAGCTGCTATACCATCCGGCTTACCGCAAAACAGGCGGATATGAAAACCTGCCTTTTTCTATTACCGAAGATTTTCAGATGCTGCAGGAAATCGCTCAAAAAGGATTTGAACACCGGAATGTGGTAGCGCCGCAGGTGGTAGCCTTTACCCAGCCCATGACCAGCTGGAGTGAGTTGCTGCAGCAGCGCCGACGCTGGATGCACGGTGCCATTCGCCTCCCCTGGTCTATCGTGAGTATTCTCTTCATACAGGCACTCTTTTATCCAGCCCTGATACTCCTATTTACGTATTCCTTTACTACTGCCCTGGGACTATGGCTGCTGAAAGTAGCTGTACAAAGCTTTTTCATAGCAGCAGTTGAAAAAAAACTGGCACTACAGCTAAAATATCGGCAGCAGCTCTACCGTTATCTGCTGCTATATGATCTCTACGCTGCCGTACTGACCATACTGACAATCCTTATTTACTACCTGCCAGTGCAAACCCGCTGGAAGGGTCGTAAGTACTAAAAAATCAGCTTCATGTTACCTTTACTACTGGATGTACCAACCTACTGATTGACAAGGGGCAACAACTGAAAGCTACTCCCGTCAGTCTTACACCGGGCGGGCAATAGAATCATTCAGAGAGAATTAATTCTCCATTTCTTTTGATTTAACTGCTAATACTTCATTGGTTTGCAACATTGCATGATTATCCAGGTGTGACGACCAGCAAACCTTAGCATCAGAAAAGTATGACCTTTATTGATACACACGCGCATATTTACGACGAAAAGTTTAAAGAAGATATCCTGGAAGTACTGGATAAGTGCCGGGAAGAGGGCGTAGAAAAAATCTATATGCCCAATATTGACCACACCTCTGTAGACGGTATGCTGGAACTGGAGCATCGCCATCCAGGGCAGTGCATCCCGATGATGGGACTGCACCCGACCTCCGTGAAGAAGGACTTTGAAAAAGAGCTGTACCTCGTGGAGGAGTGGCTGGCCAAACGTTCCTTTGCGGCTGTGGGCGAAATAGGGCTGGACTACTACTGGGATACCAGTTTCTCCGAACAGCAACAGGAAGCCTTTCGGATACAGATAGGCTGGGCCATAAAGTATAGGCTGCCCATCGTCATCCACACCCGGGATTCGTTTGAAGATAGTATCCGCATTGTAGAAGAAATGCAGGATGACCGCCTGAAAGGCGTATTCCACTGCTTCACCGGAACCGCCGACGAAGCCCGCCGCATACGGGAAGTAGGTTTTTATGTAGGATTAGGAGGCGTGTCAACTTTTAAAAATGGTGGAATGGATAAAGTGATCCCGGAAATAGACCTTGACCACATTGTCCTGGAAACCGACAGCCCTTATCTGGCCCCTGTACCGCACCGGGGCAAGCGAAATGAACCTACTTACATACCCCTAATAGCCCAAAAAATTGCTGATTACCGGAA
Organism: uncultured Porifericola sp.; assembly: GCA_964518125.1. Classification (GTDB taxonomy): domain Bacteria; phylum Bacteroidota; class Bacteroidia; order Cytophagales; family Cyclobacteriaceae; genus Catalinimonas. The sequence goes on along the minus strand of CAZFFW010000029.1, from coordinate 12,350 downwards.
AACCGGGCTGGAAGATATCGCCTCGGCAACAACTTCTAATGCATTGGCGCTATTTAATGCGATTTAATTGTATTTTTGCGGTTCTTGCAGCTGGATCATGGAAAGACAGAATTATAAAATAGTCAATATCAACACAGCCTCTCCCGGTATACCCAAAGCAGCGGTGCTGATCATCTATACGGGAGGCACCCTCGGCATGTCTTATGATGAGCACGGATCGCTCGTCCCATTTAATTTTTCCCGAATCGTAGAAAAGGTACCTTCAATACAGGGGTTTAACATCCATATTACAGTAATTTCATTTCCCGAGTTGGTAGATTCGGCCAACATACGCCCGGATCACTGGGTAGATATGGCCTATATCATCAATGAAAACTACCGGCGCTATGATGGCTTCGTCATTGTACACGGCACGGATACCATGGCCTACAGCGCATCAGCGGTGAGCTTTATGCTGGAGGGGCTCAACAAACCGGTGATCTTTACCGGTGCGCAGTTGCCCATAGGGTCCAAACGCTCGGATGCGCACGAGAACTTCATTACTGCCCTGGAGATTGCCAGTGAGCAGCGCGATGGTATACCGGTTGTGCCGGAAGTATGCATATATTTTGGTAACCTGCTGCTGCGGGGCAACAGGAGCAGCAAGCGGCAGAGTATCCACTTTGATGCTTTTGAGTCAGAAAATTATCCCATACTGGCGGAGGCAGGCGTCATGATTGACTACAATACCTCTGCCATTCGCCCCTACGAGGCAGACCGCAAACTAATGTATCACCGCACGGTTGATCCCAATGTAGCCATCCTTAAGTTATTCCCGGGTATCAGCCGGAGGGTGGTTGAGAGCGTATTTCAGATTCCTGACCTGAAGGGTGTGGTACTGGAAACTTTCGGTTCGGGCAATGCCCCTTCCAACACCTTTATGCTGGACAGCCTGGCTGACGCCATAGACCGGGGGATCATTGTGCTCAATATTTCGCAATGCAGCGGTGGGCGGGTGATTCAGGGGCGCTACAAGACCAGCAAAAGCCTGGAAGATATTGGGGTGGTCAGTGGAAAAGATATGACAACAGAAGCAGCGGTAACCAAGCTGATGTTTCTACTGGGGAAAGAGAGTGACAGGGAGGAGGTAAAACGTCTGCTTCCTGAACCCATCTGCGGAGAAACTTATTAAAGTTCTATAAAATCAAGATTTTTTTATTAGTTTTTGTGAGAGAAATCTTGCAAGAAATGGCTAAGTTTTTATTAATTTTGACTCTTAATTAATTTTTTATTAGCATCTATCTAACTTACCAAACATTATTTTGCAAGATTACCTAAGTTTGGAGTCTGCATCACAACTAAATTTAATCTAAGCCTAATTTTCCTTACGATTTGAACTTAAAACTTGCATATAGTATATATTATTGATTTATTTGTAGATAACACTACATATAAGAAAAGTACAGTTTTAATTCTATAGTAAGTATTCTGGAGAGGTGACCGAGCGGTCGAAGGTGCTCGCCTGGAAAGTGAGTGTGCCCCCACCGGGGTACCGCGGGTTCGAATCCCGCCCTCTCCGCCATCATTTATGATGACTTTAACTTTAACCAATAAATCTTTAACTTTAATTAATCACTACAACAGACTACTAAACACGTTATGAAAAAGTTATTCGCTTTATTATTAGTAACTGGCATCCTGACCTTCAGTGATTCAACATTACTTTCAGCACAGGATCAAATGGACGCAGACACCACTGGCATGGCGGCAGACACTGCTGCTGTTGAGGAAGCAGAGCCAATGGAAGAAACTGCTCAGGTAGAAGCTGCCACTCCCGCTGATGAAGAACTCATTGAAGACATGGCTGAAGAGCAGACTTTTCACCAGGCAGTGAAGCAGAAGTTCATTGAAGGTGACTGGAAATTCATGTCTCCGGTATTGATCTGTCTGATCCTGGGTCTGGCTATTGCCATTGAGCGTATCATCACCCTGAACATGGCGACTACCAACACCAAGAAGCTGTTAGCCCAGGTGGAAGACGCCCTTAACAGCGGTGGCGTAGAAGCTGCTAAAGATGTTACCAAAAACACCCGTGGCCCGGTTGCTTCTATCTTCACACAGGGACTGATGCGTATGTCAGAGGGTATAGATATGGTAGAGAAATCTATTATTTCTTACGGATCTGTTGAAATGGGTCGCCTGGAAAAAGGACTTGTATGGATCTCTCTCTTCATCGCGATTGCCCCAATGCTTGGTTTCATGGGTACAGTAATCGGTATGATCGGTGCATTTGACGCTATTGAGGCGGCTGGTGATATCTCTCCTTCTCTTGTGGCCGGTGGTATCAAGGTTGCTCTTTTGACTACAGTAGCTGGTCTGATTGTAGCGATTATCCTGCAATTATTCTACAACTACTGCGTTTCTAAAATTGACAGCTTGGTTAACTCTATGGAAGATGCTTCTATTGCTTTGGTTGACTTACTGGTTAAGCATAAGCTTACTGCCGGAAACACCAGCGCAAGAATTGAGAAGTAATTTTATTCACGAATCAAGCAATTAATTTAGTATGGCAGATTTTATTTCAACATATGGTTTGTATGCCGCCTACATCTTAGCAGGCCTGGCCCTGCTGCTGGCAGTTGCACTTCCCCTGATCAGCGCCTTGTCTAATCCCAGGGCACTTCTGGGAACGGTAGTAGGCCTGGTAGGCATCGCAATCGTATTCTTCATCGGCTATTCTATTTCCGGTGACGAAGTGAATACGGTTTATACCAAGTTTGGTATCACGGAATCATCTTCGAAGTTTATCGGTGGCGCATTAATCACCATGTACCTATTGGTGTGCCTGGCCCTGGTAAGCATTCTTGTAACTGAAGTCAACAAAATTCTTAAGTAACATGGCTAGAAAGAAAAGAAGTGCAGGAGAAGTAAATGCCGGCTCAATGGCCGACATTGCCTTCCTTCTGCTAATATTCTTCCTGGTAACGACTACTATCGCATCTGACAAAGGTCTGGCAATTCGCCTCCCTCCTAAGCAGGATCCTAACGATCCACCGCCCGAAGTAAAGTTCAACGAGCGGAATATTTTCAAGATCCTGATCAACTCTCAGGACGCTATGCTGGTAGAGGGTGAACCTATGGACGATGTGGGGCAGTTGAAAGACCAGGTGAAAGAGTTTGTGCTTAACTACGGTGCAAATCCTAACCTCTCTGAAAGTCCTAACGATGCTGTCGTTTCTTATAAGACAGACCGCGGTACCAGTTACGAAAAGTACACTGAGGTACTGGATGAATTACAGGGAGCTTATTACGAAATCTATGCGGAGCAGCTGGGCGTTTCTTCAGAAGTGGTTCGGGATATTAACAATGCCGAGCCAAGCCTACAGGACCGCTATGATGAGTTGAAGAAAGAGATACCAATGGCTATCTCAATCGCAGAACCCAGTAAAGCAGGAGGTAACTAATGTCAAAGTTTAAGAAAAAATCGTCAGCCAGTCAGGATATCCCGACTTCTGCGCTACCCGATATTATCTTCATGCTGCTGTTCTTCTTTATGGTAACTACCGTACTGAGGGAAACTGACCTGATGGTAATGCAGCGCATTCCTCAGGCCGAACAGCTGAAGAAAATGGAGAAGAAGTCGCTGGTAAGCTATATTTATATTGGCAAACCGAAGGAAACTGATAAATACGGCTCTGAACCCCGAGTACAGGTTAACGACGTACTGATTGAGCCTGAAGGCATCGTGCAGTTCGTCAACCAGGAAAAGGATAAACTGAGCGAAGGAGAAAGAGATCAGATAACCATGGCCATGAAAGTAGACCGTGAGGCCAAAATGGGTATTGTCTCTGATGTACAGCAGGAACTGAGAAATGCTAACGCACTGAAGGTTCTCTACTCCACTACTCCAGAGGTCAACGTTCAGATGTAAGTATTTTACACTACGCACTTACAAAACCGTCCGGGTAACCGGATGGTTTTTTTTTGCTTGAACTACATTTTTCCAGCTATCACAGGATATGTTGCGAAATAATGTTAGTCCCCAAGCTTTATACGCTCAACACCATTTTTGTCTCAGTCATTAGTAAGGCTGTACTAAAAGATGTCAGGATACAACAGACTGACCATCAGCAGTACAGTTAGCAGATAAACGATACACACAGGCAAACCTACTTTAAAAAAATCACGGAAAGTATAGCCGCCGGGGCCATAAACGATCAGGTTGGTCTGATAACCAATAGGGGTGAGAAAGGCAGCGGAAGCCGCATAAGCGATTGCCAGGTAAAAAGGCATACCATCCACCCCCAGGCTGTTGCTGATAGAATAAGCCAGGGGAAAAGTAATGGAAACCGCCCCTACATTGGTGATAAATGAAGTGAGTAAGGTAGTGATGATCAGTAAACTGACCAGTACGCCCATCGTGCCCGTACCCTGGGTCAGCCCAAGGATAAGTTCTGCCAGCAGGTCACCGCTGCCGGTTTTGATCATAGCCTGCCCCAGCGCCAGAGAGAATACCAATATGGAAATCATATTCAGGTCAATCTCGTTTTTGACATCCTGGATGGATATCATCCGGAGCGCCACCATGATCGCAAAAATGATCAGCAGCGAAACAAAGAGGGTAAAATAGCCAAAGATGACCATCGCGATGGCGCTCAGCGCGATGACCAGAAAAGAAGCAATCTTTTTCCGGTTCGGCCTCAAAAACTCCTTAACCTGTGACACAATAAACAGGTCTCTCAAAAGGTCTACCCGGTTTTCAAAGTTCCTGCCGGCATACAGCAGCAGCAGGTCGCCCTGGCTGAGCTTGATATCGCCGATCTTACCGCTGAGGCGTTCGCCATTCCGGTGGATAGCCACAATAGCAGCATCATATCGGGTGCGAAACTCAATTTCCTTCGGTGTCCGTCCGATAAGGCTGGAGTTGGCTCCAACAACAGCCTCCATGACGTTCACTTTATCCTCGTTACGGGTATCAGCCGGCTTGGGCAGGATTAAGCCCCTGCCATTGCTGAGAAGCTCCATGATATTCTGCGTATCCCCGGCGAATATCAGTACGTCGTGCCTGTATAATTTCTCCGAAGGCTCAACAGGCGAAATGGTTTCGTTATCTCTAATGATCTCTACCAGGTATACTCCTTTCAGGCTCCTGAGGCCTGCATCTTTTACCGTTTTTCCGGCCAGCGAGCCATTGTCATCCAGAATAGTTTCCAGTAGGTACTCTCGCCGGTTTTTGCTAAAACTTTCCAGAATATCTTTATTATCCGGCAGCAGGCGATACGCCAGGGTAATGATTATCAGGATACCGGTAAAGCAGACAGCACCTCCAATCCGCAGTAGGTCCAAAGTAGGTAGTGACTGGATTCCGAAATCCATCATAAAACCATTAAGCACCAGTGTTGTGGAAGTTCCGATGATGGTCAGCATCCCTCCCATAATAGTCGCATAGGAGAGCGGTATCAGCAGCTTGGAAGGAGAAATATTGTTCCGCCGCCCCCAGTTGAACACAAAAGGTGTCATGATTGCCACGATGGGCGTGTTGTTGATAAAGGATGAAAAAACGGCAACCTGTATCATCATCCTCAGCATGAAAGAGCGGTAGCTCAGGACAATGTGTTTTTTCCCCAACTTGTAGATACTCTCAATCACGCTCTCCAGCTCAAAATTCTTCCGCAATGCCGCACTGATCAGGATGAGCAGTACGATACTGGCGATAGACTGGTTAGAAAATCCTGCGATCATCTCCTCCGGCGTGATTATCTGGAGTGCGACAAAAGCCAGGATCGTCACCATAAAGCCAAGTGAGGGCCGTATCCATTCGTTGTAGATAGCCACAAACAGGATACTGATTCCTCCTAACACGATAATTTGCTGCCAGATCTGGGGTAGCATTGTTCAGGTAAGCTGGTATAAGATTGAAAAAATTTACTCAAATCGCATGTGTTTGACCGATTCACCGGAATTGATAAGTTCCAGCAACGCATCTATACCGATTTGCAGGTGTTTGGCAGCAAAACGCGAAGTAACGACGGCATCACTTTTTTCGGTTTTCACTCCCTCAGCAATCATAGGCAAATCTGAGACCAGCAACAAGGCCCCATGAGGAATTTTGTTCATAAAGCCGGTAATGAAGAGGGTGGCTGTTTCCATGTCTATGCCCATAGCCCTGATTTTCTTCAGATATTTCTTAAAGTCTTTATCGTGCTCCCATACGCGCCGATTGGTGGTATATACCGTACCAGTCCAGTAGTCCAGCGCATGCTTCTTGATCATGGAGGATACGGCACGCTGTAATCGAAAAGAAGGCAGCGCGGGCACTTCGGGCGGCATATAGTCATTGCTGGTGCCCTCTCCCCGTATGGCTGCTATGGGCAGAATGAGGTCGCCTACCTGGGTTTTCTTTTTCAAACCACCACATTTGCCCAGAAACAGCGCAGCTTTAGGTGCAATGGCTGAGAGCAGGTCCATCACCGTGGCTGCCATGGCGCTCCCCATGCCAAAATTGATGATGGTAATGTTATTTGCTGTCGCGGTCTGCATTGGCCTGCCAATACCTTTAGTCTCTACCCCGTACTGTTCGGCAAACTTTTCTACATAATTAAAAAAATTAGTCAACAATATATATTCGCCAAAGCTCTCCAGCGATGTGCCGGTATAGCGAGGCAGCCAGTCTTTTACGATACTTTCTTTATCCTTCATGATTTACACCTGATTTGATCTTCAGCCAGGATGATTATACATCACTGCTCAGGGATATATTTTTCTCAAGAAAGCGATAAATAGTTACTTTTGTCATCTTATGAAACTCAATCTACCCCCTTTTGAGCACAAGATAAGGCAATCTGCAGGAAAGGCTACTATTCTGGATATCATCCGCAAAAAGTATGTGGCCCTCACTCCGGAGGAATGGGTACGTCAGCACCTGGTCCACTATATGATTAATTACCTGCATTATCCCAGGACACTGATAAGCGTAGAGAGCGGACTGACCTATAATCACCTGGCAAAGAGAACTGACGTAGTAGTATTTGACCAGTATGGGCAGCCGCTGATGGTAGTGGAATGTAAGTCCTTCAAAGTGAAGCTGGATGACCGGGTCTTTGAACAATCTTCTATTTATAACAGTCAGCTTAAAGCGCCTTACCTGCTCATCTCCAACGGGCTGGATCACTACTGCTGCAAGCTGGACCACCAGGCAGCATCCTACGTTTTTCTTGAACAGCTACCATACTACCAGGAGATGCAAAAAAAATAAAGGCAGAGCGTCTGTACGCCCTGCCTCCTTTTTAATGTAAAAAAGACGCCTTTTACGCCTTCTCAAAATATTTATTCACATCCACATAAGGAAGGTCAAAAGCCTCCGCCACGCTGGGATATACCACATCGCCTTTCACTACATTAAGACCTTTCTTCAATGGCTCAAAAGCAGCGCAGGCTTTTTCCCAACCATGATTGGCCAGTTGCAGCGTAAAGGGCAGGGTAGCATTGTTCAATGCAATGGTAGAAGTATAAGGTACCGCACCCGGCATATTGGCTACGCAATAATGTACCACGTCGTCGATGATAAAAGTAGGGTTCTCATGAGTCGTAGGGGTACAGGTTTCTATACATCCTCCCTGGTCTACGGCCACATCTACCAGCACTGCCCCGGGCTGCATATCCTTGAGCATATCACGAGTAATCAGCTTAGGCGCCTTGGCACCGGGAATCAGCACAGCGCCTACGATCAGGTCTACCTGTCCGAGCATTGCCCGTATGTTAAACTCGTTGGACATCATGGTGCTGACATTGGCAGGCAGTATGTCTGACAGATAACGCAGACGGGTCAGGTTGGTATCCATAATAGTCACATCGGCACCCAGGCCTGCCGCCATTTTAGCTGCCTGTGTACCTACTACACCACCGCCCAGGACCAGTACCTTGGCGGGCCTCACACCGGGTACACCGCCCAAAAGTATTCCACGGCCTTTCAGAGGTTTCTCCAGGTATTTGGCGCCCTGTTGAATAGACATACGGCCAGCCACTTCGGACATAGGTACGAGCAAAGGCAGGCTGCGGTCGGGCAATTCTACTGTTTCGTAGGCCAGGCAAACGGCGCCGGTCTTAATCATGGCGTGGGTAAGTTCCTCGCTGGAAGCGAAGTGGAAGTACGTAAACACCAGTTGATCCTTCTTGATCAGGCTATATTCATGCTTGATAGGTTCTTTTACCTTTACGATCATTTCCGCTTCAGCATATACCGACTCAATATCGGGGAGCAGGCTGGCACCTGCTGAAGTGTACATCTCATCAGGAAAACCGCTTCCTTCGCCCGCAGTCTTCTGCACATATACGGTATGACCCAATTTGGTCAACTCATTTACACCCGCCGGGGTAAGCCCCACGCGGTTCTCGTTATTCTTAATTTCTTTGGGTACTCCAACAATCATCACTAAAAATTTTATCTAAACACATGTTGTTTTAACAGGGCGCAAATATAGTCTGAATATCATTTTATATCGCTATCCGGTCGAGAAATTTGCAACAGGAGGAGCGGCATAAAACCCACACTTTATGGCAATCGCTGTGGGCCCACAAATGTTTGAAGCAAAAAAAGCCCCGGCAAAGAGCAGGGGCCTGGTATTCAATGACATAGAAACTACTAATCCTTCAGAATCACACCATCTGCAATGAAGCTAAGGCGCATTTCCGGTTTGGTAATCGCTTCAATTTCTTTCTTTGATTTACCGGCATCTTCGGCGTAGTGGCGCAGGGTTTCTACTGATACTTCGTCGTAGTAGGCGCGGCCTTCTACCACGGCAGTTCTCCCATCGGCATCTTTGGGCACGAAAAATTCATAATCTTTGAAGCGTACCATCACCTGTTCGCCGTTTTCCAGGTCGAGTGTCATCCAGCAGCCCTTCATCTGGCATACATCATTCACTTTGGCAGTCAGCTTCACCTGCTGCTCCACTTTACCATCCATTTCTTTGATAAATTCGGTAGGCTGCATAGCGCCAATTTCCGTGATATCTGCCCCAAATTTTTCAACCTGCTGCGCCATGACAGTGAGACCCGACAGCAGCATACATGCGAATGTGAAAACTACTTTCTGCATCATCTTCATTTTATTTATCTGATAAATTGATCCTTAAACTTTCAACCTTTAACCTGCAACAAACTACCACCCCCAGGTACCAGGGCCTCCCTTGAAGGGCCCGACGATATCTGAAGTGATCCAGCCGCCATAGAAATCACCTTCCTGCGCCTGCACCTGCTCATCGCCTACATAGCAGGCTTCCATACGGGAAGGGTAAAAAGCGACATAATTTTTTAACGCTGCAAAAGCTTGCGTTGGTTCCGGATAGTACCAGCCCGCATTTTTGGCTTCCTTTCCATTTACAATGACAGTATAATATTTCGCTCTACCTTTAAACTCGCAGAAGCTGCTCTGCTCCTCCTCTTTCAGATATTCCGTTTTGATATCTTCCGGATGTATATAATACACCGGCGGATGGCTGGTCTCCAGCACACGCTTGGCACGATTGGTATCGGCGATCACCTCTCCGTTGAAAATGACTCGTACATGCTTACTGACATCTTCCAATTTGGGCGGACGAGGATAATCCCACACCGACTCCTGTCCGGGCTTGGGCTTGATGGGTTTCATGATAGATTTTTAGGTTCAAATATTTACCGTTTTATTCAGATCTCTCCCCGGGCCTTCAACTCCTGCCTGATTTGAGCTATTTCTTTAAGGGAAAGGTCAAAGTCTTCGGCAATGATCTCATCAGGAATAAGTCCCCGTTTGATCTGTTTAATGGCAGCTTCTCGAAATCCTTCCTGCTTTCCCTCTTTCACGCCCTTCTGGTAGCTGGGAAACTGTTTTTCATCTAGTAGTTCCATTTCTCTTGAGATTTTGATGACAACATTTTCTAAGCGTTGTAAGTTGCTGATGATGGCCAGATGTGTAACATACCTTTTCAGCACTTGCCGATTTGCAGCCAGCGATTTGAGCCGCTGTATTATCTTACGAACAACATCCTCTGCAGTTTTTCCTTTGAAGTTGCTGTGTATAGCCAGCAACACCTCCTCAGGATAATCTGAATCTAATAACTCTTCATAATCCTGCCGACCAATATCCCATACATGATGGGAATGATAATAATCCGGTGCTACTACTTTGGTATTTTCCAGATTATACCGCTGACTTCCTACGTATAGAACAAACTGCTTGACAGGAAGTTTGTATTTGCCGTGAATCAGGGCAGCATACACATGCATGCGATGAGGCATGTCATAATCTATACTACTTTGGTACTCCACGTGTAATATAAATGCCTCATCCTGTGGATCATAGCATTTGAGGAGAAAATCAGGGCGCCGCTCAAGCAGCTTTTGCACCTCAAAAGAAACAGCTTCGGTCTTCTTAATATTTATCTTACCCCAGCGTGTTAGAATATCAGAGAGGCGGGGCTCCAGGAAGGCTTTGTACGACTTATCATAAATACTTCCTGGTGTCTCAGAATTGCCTTTCGCCATAACAGAAAATCAACGAGAACGCCTAGTTTGAACGCTTCACCATGATCTCCAGTTCACGCAACTGCTCGTCGGAGATCACTGAAGGCGTATCAATCATCACATCGCGGCCGGCATTATTTTTAGGGAAGGCAATGTAATCACGGATAGAATCTGCACCATCAAAGAGGGCACACATGCGGTCAAAGCCGAAGGCGATCCCCCCATGAGGAGGCGCACCATATTCAAAGGCATCCATGAGGAAGCCGAACTGCTTCTGTGCTTCTTCCTGAGAAAAACCCAGTTTGGTAAACATGGTATTCTGCAGCTTACGGTCATGTATCCTAATGGAGCCCCCGCCGATCTCTACGCCATTGATCACCAGGTCGTAGGCATTGGCGCGCACTGAGCCCGGATCGCTGTCCAGCTTATCAATATCTTCCGGCTTGGGTGAGGTGAAGGGATGGTGCATGGCGTGATAACGCTCCAGTGCTTCGTCCCACTCCAGCAGCGGGAAGTCCAGTACCCAAAGCGGCTTGAATATATTTTTGTCTCTTAGCCCCAGTTCGCTGCCCATGTACAGACGCAGTTCGCTAAGTTGCTTACGGGTTTTATCAGCTTCTCCGGCCAGGATGAGCAGCAGGTCGCCGGGCTTACCGCCCATGGCTTCCATCCAGCCTTTCAGGTCTTCTTCGGAGAAAAATTTATCTACCGAAGACTTAAAAGTACCGTCGGCATTACACTTCACATAGACCAACCCTTTGGCGCCTACCTGCGGACGGGTAACAAAGTCAGTCAGCGCATCTACCTGCTTACGGCTGTAATCCGCGCAACCTTCGGCACAGATACCTACCACCAGCTCTACGCTGTCAAATACTTTGAAGCCTTTGCCCTGCGCCAGGTCGTTGAGTTCGGTAAACTTCATCTCAAAGCGGGTGTCGGGCTTGTCGGAGCCGTAGTATTTCATAGCATCGGCATAGCTCATGCGAGGGAACTCAGCCACATCCAACCCTTTTACCTCTTTAAAAAGGTAGCGGGTCAGTCCTTCAAAAGTATGCAGGATATCCTCCTGGGTGACGAAGGTCATTTCGCAATCTATCTGCGTAAATTCCGGCTGACGATCGGCCCGCAGGTCTTCATCACGGAAGCATTTTACGATCTGAAAATAACGGTCAAAGCCAGAAACCATCAGCAACTGCTTAAATGTCTGCGGAGACTGGGGCAGGGCATAAAACTCACCGGGATGCATACGGGAAGGTACCACGAAGTCGCGGGCGCCCTCGGGCGTAGACTTGATCAGCACCGGGGTCTCTACTTCAATGAAGTTCTGTCCATCCAGGTAGCGGCGGGTATGCTGCATCATCCTGTGGCGAAGCTGCAGTTTGCTGCGCACCACGGAGCGGCGCAGGTCCAGGTAGCGGTACTTCATCCGCAGGTCTTCGCCCCCGTCGGTATCGTCCTCAATGGTGAAAGGAGGTGTTTTAGAGGCGTTGAGAATCTTCAGTTCGCTTACTTCCAGTTCAATATCTCCGGTAGGCATTTTGGGATTTTTGGAGACGCGCTCGATCACTTTGCCACTGGCCTGCAGCACATATTCGCGCCCTACTTCCCGGGCTTTTTTAATCAGTTCATCGGCTGTTTCGCCCTCCTTGAAAATAAGTTGTGTAAGTCCGTAGCGGTCGCGCAGGTCTATCCAGATCACGCCACCCTTATCGCGCACGCGCTGGGTCCAGCCGGTAAGGGTTACTTCTTTATTGACATCTTCAATTCTGAGTTCACCGCAGGTATGAGTTCTTAGCATATGGGTAAAATTTACAGCTTGCCGTAAAAAATTTGGTGGGTAAAGTTAGAGGATTTTTTGTTGGGGGGAAAGG
>CAZFFW010000028.1:0-41617 GCA_964518125.1 uncultured Porifericola sp. | reverse complement strand
GTAAAATCCAGCCTGCACATCCGCAAAAAAAGCAACCTGATCGCTGAGGCGGGCATCCTTACCACCGCTCTGCTCTACAGTTGCTTCATAGATCTGGTAAATGCCCATACGCTGCTCAGCAGGATTATCATCTTCCAGCGGACTGAGGCCACCCCAGGCGGCATAGGCAGCGTCAATATTTTCGTACTTATCTATAAGCCATTCATAAAACTGGCTTTCCATAGTGCGGCGCAGCGATGGCTCCACGGCCTGTATCGTCCAGAAAAATACCCCGTCTTCATTCTGTATCTGTATCAGCCCTACGGCAGGGTCGTCTTTGAGTGGAATGCCGGTGTAGGGATTGGTTTCGGTATAAAGGTAGGTGAGCCAGCTTTTGAAAGCTTCCTGGTAGCGCTCGTTGAAAAACAGTAAACCCCAGGGATCTTTGTCAGTGCCCGAATAATCGCCCAGGTCCCAGGCTTCGGGGATACCGTCCAGAAAATTAGGCCAGTAAGGGCTGATGGTGGAATAAATACCTTCCTCTTTCATCACCGCCACCATGCGCCAGATGGCGTCTATCTCCTCGGTGTTGGGCTGCATGATGTCGTCGGTGGTGGAGTGTATCTCGCCATGGAAACGGATCATATTCACGCCTTTTTTGGCAAGAAATTTAGCAAAGTAGGCAGCTTCCTCGTCAGACAAATCCCTGATTTGATTTCCGCCTCCGGTCGCCCAGAAGCGGATCTCTCCGGCATTTTCAGTGACAAAGCCCTCTCCATCAGGACTCAATTGGACAAAGCCATTTTCTCCGGCAATATCCTCGTTGAGGTAGCTCAGATCCAGCATGGCTTCCTGAGAGAAATCGTCGCTTTCCGGATCAAAGGTCCAGCCCTGTTGTGGATCCTGGGCCAGCACCGTACCTAAGCAAGCAAAAAAGGAAACGAACAGAAATGAGAAAACAGGTTGCCTCTTCATAGTAGCCTAAATAATAATGCAGTAAATAATAAAGTCACTTGGTGAATCGTGAAAAAAGCCACCGCAGATAGTCCGCAGTGGCTTCACTACTCAACCTAAACTACTTATTAGTATCCGGTATTCTGATCCAGGTTAGGATTATTGTCAATCTCACCCTGAGGAATGGGCTTGAGCAGATGGCGCTCCTCCCAGTTCTGATTTGCCAGTGTATTACCAAAATCCACATCGGTAGGGATGTTGATAATACCGGCCCGGTGCCAGCGCACCAGGTCATCGTAGCGATGTACTTCCAGCGCTAGCTCTACCCTTCTTTCATGCCTCAGCCATTCGTGCATCTGGTCAGGACTGACAGAAGCAGGCCTGTCGGGCAGCAGCCCTTCCGGAGCTGGTTCTTCGTAAATGATCTCGTAATTGTTGCGAGCCCTTTCCCGCACCTGATTTATCAGTTCGGCAGCACGAGCCACATTTCCATTTCCCAGCAGTTCAGCCTCGGCCAACATCAGCAGTACATCTGAGTAGCGAATGACCCGCTCGTTGTTGGTAGAAATATTAGGGGGGAAACCAGCCGCCACAAATGGACGCAGATACTTAGCCGGAGTGGCTCCGGTGATCGACCAGGCTGGATCGTAAGGTTCGCCAGCATAGTCCTCTCCTTCGCGGTAATAAGTATGAAAAATACGCGGATCGTTTTCCTCAAACTCATCTCTTAGTGAACTGGTAATGTGTACCCGCCCGTAGCCGTTAACATTACCACCAGGGGCGCAGTTACCGTTGAAGCAGCCCGCTCCGGTGAATATCTTACGCCCTGTTCCGGCAGCTCCTACGTTCTGGTTCCCCGCCAGACCAAAGTCATTGGGCAGCCAGGGGTTGAAATCACCCCGCGTCATCTGGATTTCAAAAATAGATTCTTCGTTATTTTCAGCTTCTTCGCTGAAGTTGGCGCCAAAGTCATCTACCAGTACATACTGCCCGCTGTTGACAACCTCGTTAAAATGCTCAATGGCTTCGTTGTATTTGCCATCATCGCCAAACCACTGCGCCCGGAAAAGCTCTGCTTTCCCCAGCAAAGCCAAGGCTGCGTATCGGGTAGCGCGGCCAGTATTTTCAGCATTGTAGCTGTCGGGCAGATTATTGACAGCATACTCCAGGTCAGACTCGATCAGGTCCCATATTTCGCCCGGTTGTGAATTAGCTACCCGAGTTTCCTCTATAGTGGTGATCACTGACTCCACAACGGGAGCGTTGCCAAAATTACGTGCCAGGATGAAATTAAAGTAAGCACGGATAAAACGGGCTTCCGCCTCAAAGCGGGCTTTGTTCGCATCATCAGAGAAAGCCTCCGCCTCTGCAAGCCTTTCAATCACCACATTAGAGCGCATAATACCTTTGTAAGCAGTATCCCAGAGAAAGCCAAAGTCTCCATTATTAGGCAGCCAGATAAATTCTTCTTCATTATTATTGCCCTGTGGATTACGCACATCATCACTGGGATACATGATTCCGTTGAACCAGCCTAAGCCATTCTGGTCATAATATAAATTTTGCAAAGTGGAGTAAGGCGCCAGTGAAGCCGCTTCAAAATCTTCTTCATTGTTGTAGAATGTTTCCGAATTAAGTTCTCCCAGCGGGGCCAGATCCAGCTTGTCGTCACACTCTGAAAAGATGAACATACAGGCGACCCAGAGCGTAGTAATTTTTATATATTTTTTCATCACTTCGTCTTTTATTAATTTAGAAATTTGCTTGTACACCCAATTGAAGCATACGTACCTGCGGAATATTACCAAAGTCGGTACCTGCCTGAAGCTGGCTTCCATTTCCTTCTCTGGCATTGAACACTTCCGGATCCGGACCGGAATACTGGGTAATGGTCAGCAGGTTAGTTGCCGTAAAGTAAAACCGCAGGTTCATCTGGTTGAGCAGTGATTCGGGCAGGGTATAGCCCAGCTGCAGGTTCCTGAGACGCAGAAAATCGCCGTCTTCAATCCAGCGGTCAGAGAAGCGGTTGTTGCTATTAGGATCGGTAGCAATCGCCCGGGGCATATCATTGCTGGTGCCGGGACCAGTCCAGCGGTTCTGGGTGGTCGTTGACTGGGCGCGAATGCCTGCTCCCAGGTTTTCAGCACCTGCCCGGAAAGCATTGTACAACTGTACTCCCTCTACTCCCTGGAAAAGTACAGAGAGGTCAAAGTTTTTGTATCCGACATTAACATTGAGACCGTAGAAGAAATCGGGAATGGTCTTGCCCAGATATGTTCGGTCGTTAAAGTTAACTATTCCGTCAGGCTCACCAGCGAATTGCTGACCTTCGGGAGCATCTTCTCCGGCAGGCCCATTGGTATCTACAAAACGAATATCTCCGGCACGGGGCCCCTGGGGTGAGTTGGCATCTTCCAGCGCATTTGCTGCATCTGCATCGGTCTGGTACAGTCCATCTGTCTGGTAGCCGTAGAAGTATCCAATAGGAAAGCCCACTGCCGTACGATACTGCCCACTGGAGGTAAACTCATTGATATCATCGGTCAGGCTGACCAGTTCATTGTTGACGGTGGTCAGGTTACCGTTGATGCCCAGGCTCAGGCCATTGTCAAAGAGTGTATTATAGCCCAGTTCAAGCTCAATACCTGTGTTACGAACCTCACCCACATTAGCAGGTGTGCTGGTAAAGCCAGTAACACGCGGAATAGGCAGATTGATCAGGAAGTCCTTAGTCGTACGCTGGTAATAGGTAGCCAGCAAGCTTAATTTATCATTAAAGAAGGACACATCTACACCAACATCCAGGGTTTCTACTGTTTCCCAGATTACATTGCGGTTTACAAAGTTGATAGGGGCCGGGGCCTGTACTGTGGTATTACCGTTAAGGCCATAATCTGGCGTAACGGACACCCTGAACACATGAGGAAAAGCAGTGGTCTGGTCATTCCCGAGTTGCCCCCAGCTACCCCTGATCTTGAAGTCAGAGATAAAGGGTACCACAAAAAAATCCTCTTCACCTAATCGCCATGCAGCGGAGAAAGAAGGGAAAGTACCCCAGCGGCGATCATCTACTGCCGAAAAACTGGAAGTACCATCCCGGCGTACTGTCGCTGTAAACAGGTACTTATTCTGAAAGTCATAACTGAGCCTGCTCAGGTAGCCTACAAAGGCACTTTCGCCTGCACCTCCTCCTACATCTACGTTGTCCTGCCCGTTTCCGACTATTCTGTAAAAATCGGGGTCAGCACTGAGAAAGTTCTCGGCCCTCCCAGAAAGCGTAGTACTGCTAAATTTCTGGTACTCAATCCCTGCCAGTACACTGATGCTGTGGTCGCCAAATGTGTTATCGTAGTTCAATGTATTGGTAAATATCTGGCTCACACTTTCGCCACGGCTGTCATTTCTCTCCTGCGCCGAACGATCAAGTCCTAATTCTTCTCCGGAATGTCCGGGATTCCAACGGTCGTCCCGTGACAGATTCATATCCAGCGAAGCCCTGGATTTAAAAGTAAGTCCCTCAAACAGCATAATCTCCGCATAGATACCTCCCAGTAAGCGCGTATTTCGGTCATAATTATCCCGTACCTGGTTAATACCGTTCTGGTTACCGATGGTTCCGCCGGCTACATCAAGGTTGCCCTCGTAGCCATAGCGGTTGCCCGGCACTGAGTTATCAGTGTCGTAAATCTCATAAAAAGAAGGCATACTGGCAGCATTAGCCAGAAGGAAGCCGTCTCCTCCGCCATTTACACCCCGGAAAACCTGCTGGTGCGAGACAGTGAAAGTCTGTCCGAACTTGACTCGGTCATTTACTTTATAGTCACCATTTGCCCGAAAGGAAAATCGATCCAGGTCCCACTTTTTCACCACCGACTCCTGCCCGAAGTAGCCAGCAGAAACATAGTAGTTCAGGTCATCATTGGCCCCTGACACGGAGAGGTTATAATTTTCAATGGGCGCATTCTCGTTGATCACATCCTGAATCCAGGGAGAATTAATATCCCGGTAGCGGCTACCCGGCTGCAGGTCAGGGTGCAGGAAGAGGTAGCTGTCATCATCAGGCGTCAGGTTATTCTGAGCGTTGTAATTATTTTGTGCATCCTCAATGAGTGCGATAGAAGCAGCCGTATTGTTCATGTTGTAGAGGTCAGGCAGCCGTTGTACACCGTAGTAGGCATCCAGATTGATGGTAGGCTTGCCCTGCTCTCCTCTTTTGGTAGTGATCAGGACTACGCCATTGGCAGCCCTCACCCCGTAAACGGCCGCTGCCGAAGCATCCTTTAGTACTGAGATGCTCTCAATATCGTTGGGGTTGATGGTAGAGAGCGGGTTGCTGCTAGTACCTGAATTCCGGCCTACCGGCACGCCATCAATTACAAAAAGAGGCTGGGTATTACCTACTGTACCGATACCACGAATACGTACTGCGACACCCGCACCAGGTGTACCGCTGGTGTTGGTGATCTGTACCCCAGACACCCGACCTTGCAGTGCCTGGTCGGCTGAGGCAATGGGCACCTTCTGGATTTCTTCGGCACTCACAGTACCAATAGACTCCGTGAGTAGTTTGCGGCTTTTTTCACCATAACCGATTACTACTACCTCAGAGAGTTGTTCCAGGCTGGGCGACAAACTAACATTAATGGTGGACTGGGAGCCTACTGTCACCTCGGTCTGCTCATAGCCAATGGAACTGAACAGCAGGACTACATTTCCGTCCGGTATCCGGAGATTGTAGTTTCCATCAATATCGGTGACGGTTCCGATACTTGTCCCTTTTACCAGAACATTGACACCGGGCAGTGGAGAATTGTCACTTTGGTCAGTTACTTTTCCGCTCACATCTCTGTCATACTGAGGAAAAACAGCTACTTTTTTGATCCTATTCCGATAGTTGACACCACCATGTGACATCTGGCCGAGCATAGCATCAGGCGACTTATTTTCCAGATTTTTACGGCTTTTCTCTTTGAAGATGAGGTAAGATTTATCGTAGAGTTTTTCGTACTTAAGCTGATGAGGCAGCAGTGCCTTCTTTAGTACCTGCTCTATATCCTGCCTGCTGTCGTCAAGTACAGTTTTACTCACCTTCTTGTTATGCAGCATTTTCTGGTCATAGTCAAAAGTGACGTCAAATTTTTCTTCCAGCTGATGCAGCAAATCAATAAGCTGCTCCTGTTGGGTTTCGTCCTGTACTGGCTCGTTGGAAGTGCCTATTATCTGACTGGATGCCAGTTCCTGGGCATACAACTGATTCCCCATCAGCAGCCACAGGCTTAGCATCAGTAAGCTGCGGTAGATTTTTGGTACTGGTACTTTCATAATTACTAGGTTTGCGTTATGGATTTTCAAAATTTATCAGTGATCGTCAGGTTATTTCCTTCCTTATGGATATCCAGACTGTACAGCCGGGACAATTTGTAGGTCAGCAGGTCAATATCGTTAGCCGGGCTTGAGCCGGTATATACTTTGTCGTTGAGCTTATCAGTTTTGACAATTATTTTGTAGCCGTAGCGGTTTTCGATCATTTCCAGGATTTCCGGAACGGGCGTTTCCTCAAAGAGGAGTTTGTTTTCCTTCCAGGATGTGATCAGTTCTGTCTCTACATTTTTCTTGTACAGACGGTTTTCGCTTAGCGCTGCAATTTCGCCGGGTACCAGGTACAGCGCTTCCCCGCTGCTGTTTCTTACCAGCACCTTGCCTGACTCCAGCGCTACCTGAGGTTCGCTACTGTGGTTATTCACATTGAAGCGGGTACCGAGTACCTCTACCTCAATTTGGTCAGTTTTGACAATAAACTTTGCAAAGAAGGTAGTATCTCCCTGCCGAACCTCTTTTTCTTCTACGGCAAAGAAGGCTTCACCTTCGAGCATTACTATCCGCTCAACCAGTGCAGAATCCCAGTCACTGGCAAACGAAAGGGTAGAATTTGCATTTAGTATCACTGTAGAGCCATCGGGTAAAACGACCTCCCGGGTCTCATTGAAAGCAGTGGTGTAGGTGGTCGTTTTTCCCTGAGCGTACAGCCACCAGAAACCACCGATCATGCAAAGCATGATACAGGCCGCAAGGCTGTACCTTTGTACCAACTGCAGGTGCCTTTGTCTTTGGGACTGCTCATATGCTCCAATATGCTGGTTGAGCAGGAGCCACTCACTTTCCAGTTGGTAGGGATGGTCTATCGGCCTGCTGTTTTGCAAAGCGCGCAGCATTACCTTGGCCTGCTCAACTGCCTGGTACTTTTCAGGGTGCTGTAGTAAAAATGTTGACCAATATTCGTCTGCTTCTGCCGTAGGTTGGAGCAACCACTCACGAAAGTATTCGTCCAGGGTAAATTCTTCTGCGGAGAAGTGCTGATAATCTTTCACAATGATTACTTATCTGGTTATTTATACCAGAAGGAAGGCATCAGGCGATTTTTACCAGAAGATTTTTGTATAATTTTAAAGAATTATGATGCGTCTAAAAAAAATTTGAAAAAATAAGGCTTCATCTAATTATTACCCCAAAACGTTGAAAAATTGACATCAAGATCAGGGCAAAAAAATCCCAATGATCAGTATTATCCACTTGGCCCGCTGCGACATCAGGTGCCGGATACTCTCCAGTGCCTGGAAGACGGTATTATAGACAGTCCGAACTTTCAGGGAGGTAATCGCGGCGATCTCTTCGTAAGAGAGTTCTTCATAAAACTTCAAAAAAACCACTTCACGCTGTCGGGGAGAGAGTTGTAGTAATGCCTGCTTTAGCTCCAGGCTGGTCTCTTCCCGGGCCTGGTCCTCAATAATCCTGGCTTCGTGTGATATTTCCACCTCAGGCAGGGTTAGGTAGGGCATCTTTCGCTGGCGGTTGAGCTGCCGGGTGATCAGCCGCCGCAGACCTTTTAAAAGATAAAACCTGATATTATCGGTATCTCCCAGTTGTGCTTTACGCGTCCATAGGTCAAAAAACAGGTTATGTATGGCATCCAGCGCCATCGCCTCATCGTGGCAGATGCTGATACCATAATGCTTCAGGTCATAGAAATTACTCCTGTAGATTTCTTCATAGGCAAGCTTGTCACCTTTTTTGAAGGCTTGCCATAGCTTAGTCTGGTCCTGAGGCTTGTTTAATTTCAAAACAAAAAAAAGTAGTAAATTTGCAAAAATTACAAAAACACGAGATATGCGCCATTCAAATTAGTGTTTTTTAAAAAGATAAACAAGCACTAAACTCCCCAATGACCGTCCGGATAGGCTGTGGCACATTTGAATATCAAAAAAAAGATATTCTTTCGGCTAGCCATAAGACTTCAGCAGCAAAAAGAATATGTCATTATGACACCAACGATTTTCTTATAAGATTAACTTTTAGGGAAAAGCAAAGGTTACTCAATCCAACTTACCTATCCGTAAGTATGCCTTATAACTGCCTTGCCGCCGTGCTGGCTAAAAAAAAGTCTGCTCCAACCGAGAAGCAGACTTACAGATAAACAAATGTTAAAGACAAAAGCGATTACTTATACTTAGTAGGGACAATTTCCAGCAGGAAGGCCAAAGCAATCACAACCAATCCAATCCAACTCATATTTTTACATTTATACCATTCACATAATACAAATGTAAGTAATATATAATTTTAGTACAAATTTTTATTGTTTTAATTTTATATATGGTACAATAACCATTCTCTCGTGATATGGGCTACCTCCTCCAGCTTTCCTTCCTCTTCAAAAAGATGGGTAGCCCCCTCAATAACTTTCAGTTCTTTGGTGGTATTGAGTTTCTCAAAAGCATCCTGGTTCATTTTCAACTCCTCCTGGTCTTCGCCTCCCACAATCAGTAAGACCGGGACTTTGATCTGGCCCAGCACATCCATCGCCATATCAGGACGTCCGCCCCGGGATACTATCGCCCCTATCTTATTATCAGCTTTGGCCACCGTTTTCAGGGCGGCCGCAGCGCCAGTACTGGAGCCCACCAAGGCTACCATCAGGGCATCGGTATAGGGATTAATATCCATCCATCGGCGGATATGCGACAGTCTCTCAGCCAGCAGGTCCACATCATAAGGCTCCTCCGGTTTCTGTTGTTCTTCTTCGGAAAGCAAATCAATCAGTAATGTGGCAAAATGCTCTTTCTGCAGCAATTCTGCCATGTATACATTACGGGGGCTCCGGCGGTTACTCTTTTTACCATGGGCAAAAATAATGACTGCTTTGGCATTGGTAGGTACCACGAGTTCGCCGGGAAGCACCAGGCCACCGTCTACCGTGATCTGGACTTCATCTTCGTATGGGGCATCATGTAGCATATTGGTATAGGTTAGTATTGCAATGAATAATGTATGATTTGGGAGTGAAAAATACGAATTCCTTACCACCAAACAGCATAATTTTCGTCTTAGGTCATCAGCTATCTTTTCTCAGCAGGATAAATTGTGGTAAATAGTAGACCTACATACAAATCAAAATGTTTAGCAACTGCTACCAGGAGGTAAGTCCACCAAACTAAGCAGTTTTCTGGCATCTACGCTAAGACAAACTTCATGGCACATCAGGTAAAAGCCTGAGTATTTATAACCAAATTTGAATTACCCTTCTTGTAGCAAATAACTTTTATGTCGGTTTTCGGCTTATAATATTACTTATTTAAAAGATCAAAATATTAACGCATTATAATTTTTTAAGCTATATGTCTGCATATAAAGAATTCAAAAAAACAGGGTTTAAAGAAAAGACCAATATTATCAAGCGCTTTGGGGTACATGTTGCCAACCGCCGTGCGCATGGCTGCATCATTCGCCTTTTTGCCATCAGGGACTTTTACGTGGAAGTATGGAGTACACAGCTTCTCCCCTGGCGTAACATCCTGAGGATCAAAAGTTTTCAGCACAACAATGACCTGGATCCTTACCTGGATAATGTGGATGTCAAAGGAGTGCTTTCTGCCTGAATCAAACCCTAACATATGCCAGTATCAGAACAGGAGCTTCTCCTTAAGATCAAGCAACAGCTACAGTGGGACGAAAAGGTCAGTGAGCAGGATATTAATGTTATTATTGATAACAATGTCGTCCGTCTGAGTGGAACCGTCCCATCGTATGCCGCGCTTCGTGCCGCTGAGGCAGATGCGCTGGATGTGGAAGGCGTCAACCAGATTGATAACCAGCTGGTTTTGCGCTACCGCCAGGAGACCACTGTACCTAGCGATCAGGAAATGGAGCATTTTATCCAGCAGATGTTCCGGTTTAATCAGCAACTGGCTGATGACAGGATCACGGTAATTGTAGAGGGAAGACAGTGTACACTGGACGGACATGTCGATGCACTGTGGAAAAAGTTACTGGCCGAAGAGCTTGCTTATTCGGTAAGGGGCATAGAAAAGGTAGTGAACGAGCTTACAATCGTACCTACTGAAGACCTGCAGGACGAAAATATAGCCAATACCATAGTAGCGACGCTGGAAAGACACCATATGACCAATCCGGATGAGATCATCCTGAAGGTAGAAGAAGGGATTGTCAGCCTGAGCGGCCATGTTAAAAACCGATACGCGCGGCAAGCCGCTTTTGAAATTGCCTACAGCACCAAAGGCGTGAGGGAGGTAATCAATGAGATTGAATTTAACTAAGTAAGACCTCCAAACAATCCACCCTTTGTCCTGTGTTAGAAGGGTAAATTTCATGATTATGGAAGCATTTGAAGAACAACGCTCACTTTTTAAGCAGGACATCCATCACCACCGATCAGCAAGTAAAGAAAAGCAACACTGGGAAATAGGACTGGCATCAGAAGATGCCATTTATAAGCTACAGGCAGCTTTTAACAAGCCGGAAGATGCCAGGAAAGCTATTGCACTTTTAGTGGAAGAAAAGCCGGAAAAGTTTAGCCGGGGGCAGGATTACGACCAGAGTTCACGCCTGGTATATGCTCGCCTGCAATCATAAATCATTTTTTTTCTACCCAAACAAACTAACCATATCTATTATGTCAATCATTCATCTGAGTAATGTTGTCGCAATTACCGGGGCTTCCGGAGGTGTAGGCAGAGCCACTGCCCGCGAATTTGCCCGCAAGGGCTACAAAGTAGCGCTGTTAGCCCGTGGTAAAGAAGGCCTGGAAGGCGCACGCAAAGATGTGGAAGCCCTGGGAGGGGTGGCGATGACAGTAGAAGTTGACCTGGCTGACTATGACCAGGTAGAAGCCGCCGCTTCTCTCATTGAAGAACAACTCGGCCCCATCAGTATCTGGGTCAACAATGCCATGGTCAGCGTTTTCTCTCCGGTAAAGGAGATGAAAGCCGAAGAATACAAGCGAGTAACCGAAGTAACTTACCTGGGGCAGGTGTACGGCACACTGGCTGCGTACAAAAGGATGCGCCGCCGCAACAGCGGGTCTATCGTGATGGTAGGCTCGGCACTATCGTACCGCGGGATTCCCCTGCAATCAGCCTATTGCGCCTCCAAGCATGCCATACAGGGCTTTTTTGATTCTTTCCGATCAGAACTGCTGCATGACCAAAGTAACATCAACCTCAGCATTGTGCACCTGCCGGCAATGAATACCACACAGTTTGGCTGGGTTAAATCACGCCTGCCCAAAAAGGGGCGCCCAATGGGCAAGATCTACCAGCCGGAAGTAGCGAGCAAGGCGGTATACTATGCGGCCCACCACAACCGCCGTACCATATATGTAGGCTCAGCCACAGCACAAACGATCATCGGCAACAAGTTCTTTCCCGGATTACTGGACCACTTTCTGGCAAAACAGGGATTCTCCGGACAACAAACTGATGAGCCTGAAGACCCTAACCGCTTAGATAATCTCTGGGACCCGATACCCGAAGACCGCGGAGCACACGGCAGCTTTGATGAGCAGGCAGTAGATAAAAGCCTGGAACTGGAAGCTACCATGAACCGGGGAACTACTGCGCTGATAGCAGTGGCAGCTGGATTACTCACTACCGGCTTAGCCCTATGGCTGGGTAATCGTGATTAGGGCAGAAATTCAGTCATTTTTTTAGCATTTCTTTTCGTACCAGCATTTATTTTTTCAACTAAAAAGGAACAACCATGGCTCTTTCAAGTAAGAATGTATCCGAGATACTGGTAGACACGCTTCACGCCTACGGGGTAGAGTATGTCTTTGGCATCCCCGGTGATGCTATTAACAGCCTCACCAATGCTATTCGCAAGCATGAGCATATCAAGTTTATCCAGGTAAGGCATGAGGAAAGCGGTGCTTTTGCCGCTGCTGCCATTGCCAAACTCACCGGCAAGCTTTCGGTATGCCTGGGCACTGCGGGGCCGGGAGCTATACACCTCCTTAATGGCTTATATGATGCCAAACTGGACCGCGCCCCGGTACTGGCCATTACCGGGCAGGTAGAGACTCAATACACAGGCAAAGACTATTACCAGGAAATTGACACCTACAGTCTGTTTGAGGATGTCAGCTGCTTCAATAAAATTGTGGTAAATCCTGAGCAGATGCCTTATTTGGCGATCCATGCCTGTCAGACTGCGCTGGCACGCAAAGGAGTAGCCCACATCAACATCCCGGTGGATATCGCTTCCGAGAAAGCCGGTGGCGGTGACATGCGGCATGTCTTCAAAAACACACAGGAACTGGCGCCGCCGGAAGCTTACCTTAGTGAAGCTGCCCAACTGCTGCAAAAGCACGAAAAAATTGCCCTGCTGGTAGGCGTAGGAGCCCGGGGTGCCCGCCGGGAACTGGACCAGCTCAGCCGGCTGCTCAATGCGCCCATCGTCAAGACGGTACGGGCCAAAGATGTAATTCCCGATGACCATCCGCACGTAACTGGTGGACTGGGACTATTGGGTACCACGCCCTCAGTGGAAGCCATACAGGAATGCGACTTGCTGATGATGGTGGGCACCGATTTTCCCTACTTTGAGTTTTATCCCGAAAAAGAAATTCCCGCCATACAGATTGACATTGACCCTTACCAGATCGGAAAGCGCTACCCGGTAGCCTGCGGGCTGGTAGGACACGTACGGCCTACGCTGGAAAAACTCATCCCCCTGCTGACGCAAAAAAAGGAAAAGGATTACCTGAGCAAACTACAGGATAGCGTTAAAAAATATTTTAAAAGCGAGGCCAAAGAAGAAGAAAGCAGTAAAGAGCCTTTGCACCCGCAGGCGCTGGCCAAAGCTATTGGCAAACATGCTAAGGATGATGCAATCTTCGTCTGCGATACAGGCTCGGTGACGCTATGGGGAGCCCGCAACCTGCACATCCGTCAGCAGCAGCAGTTTACAC
Source organism: uncultured Porifericola sp. (assembly GCA_964518125.1). Classification (GTDB taxonomy): domain Bacteria; phylum Bacteroidota; class Bacteroidia; order Cytophagales; family Cyclobacteriaceae; genus Catalinimonas. The sequence continues at coordinate 28,422 of CAZFFW010000028.1, read as the reverse complement.
TCTCCTCTGACCTGGCTTCTATGGCCTACGGACTGCCCGCTTCTATTGGCATACAGCTTACCCATCCCGGCCGGCAGGTGATCGCCATGGTGGGCGATGGTGGCTTTGCCATGCTGATGGCAGATTTTATCACGGCAGTCAAGTATAAGCTACCCATAAAGATTATCGTCTTCAACAACAGCAAACTGGGCATTATTCAGATGGAACAGGAAGTCGCCGGTTATCCCGAACATGAAACCGCCCTGGAAAACCCGGACTTCGCTGCTTTTGCCGAAATCTGTGGTGGCAAAGGCTTCAGGGCTGAATCACTGGATGAAGTCAACAGCGTACTGCAGCAGGCCTACCAACATAATGGTCCCTGTGTGGTAGATGTGGCCGTGAACCCCGAGGAGAGAACCATGCCACCGGAGATCAAGGTCAAGCAGGCCTGGGGCTACGGTATGGCTAAAATGAAGGAATTTGTGGGTGCCGGACAGAAAAAGGGGGGTATTTCAGCGCTGCACTGATACCGACAAAATATTCGTAAGCAAGTGAAGCATACACCCAAAAGTGTATGCTTCTTTGCGTTAATCCTCTTCCAGCAGCAGGCGCATCAGTTGTTCGGCTGCCACTTCACCTTTCTGCCGTACAAAAGGACGAGGCGTATTGTCACCTACTTCGTACACCAGGCTTTCAGCACCGTACTCATTGTACATAAAATTCTTGGAAACCCCGGCTGAACTGATGTTACCTTTGGCATTGATCACATAATTGGGAATAGCGCCTTCAATACTACTGAGCCACTCAGCCATCAGCCCCGGCGTATGGGTGAGTACGGTAGAATCCAGCGTATAATAGATATCATCCCAGGTAGAGTGAAAGTCTATGCCAAAATAAAGCTTGCCTTCTGCGGCTGATAGTTTTTCGTCCAGCAGGTCTTTTACTGCCTGTGTCTCCGGATGGTAGCGCTGGCTCCAGTCCCGGTTGAGATCCACCCCACCGGCATTGTGCCGCCAGTGCCCCATATCCACCCCATCGGGATTCATCAGCGGTATGGCAACTACTGTATATTCTTTCCTGAATCTGCGCGCCAGTTTGCTGTCGCCGGCAAGCTTTTCAGTGAAAGCCTTCATCGCCAGGTAGCCGGTCACTTCGGGCGGGTGTTGCCGGCTGATCACCAACACAACTTTGTCCTGCTTTTTGGCTTCACCGATCTGCATCGCCCGCATCGGTCGGCCCATGCGGCTCTGCCCAAAGGTTTCTGTACTGATAAAGGGCTTTGCCGACAGGCTGTCCATCCAGGCAAATACATGCTCGCTACTCTGCAGTTCCTGACCGGCGACCCAGAGCGTATCCGGACCTAACTGAAGCTTAATGCGTACATATTCCGGCAAAGAACCGGCACCAAATTCTTCATCTCCTTTGTTAAATTCTTCGTAATCGGCAGAATCCAGGGCCGTCCAGGAAAGTCCGTCCCGGCTAAGCTTGGGATAGTAGCGGTGCTTGGCGTCCTGGTAGGTCAGTTTGACGTAAACTTCCCGGGGCTGCTCTGACCAGAGTTTGAAAGCATACCATGGACTGGGGTTGATGGGCGCATTTTCCGGCGTGATCCAGGCAATCAGCGTATCTTCCCGTTGCAGCACGCCATTGAGGCGGGCACCGTTAAAATCATTGCTGACCGAAATACCCAGTTCCGGAAAATGAAAAGTATTGCGATGCTGCAGTTGCACCGGGCGGGGGCTGGTATCTACCTTTTGTACTGGTGCCTGACCGGCAAACTTTTTTGCTTTTTCCGGTTCCTGTGACCATACTTCTTGGGTGAAAAACAACAGGCTTAGGCAAATCAGCAGGCTTTGAATGCGTATCTGGTTCAAGGTTATTAGGTTTGTAGCGTCAAAATTTTGTCTCCCGCTCATCATCTGGCAGATGCGCAAAACTAATGAAGTTTTGTAAAGATGAATAGAGACTATTTAATTGTACACAAAATACACCGTGGTATTTTGGCCGGCTTTGTCGTTCCTGACGCGTACCCAGTGGGCGCTGAAGCCTTCAGGAAAGACATGAAATTCGTAGCCTCTGCCCGGAACCTCTATCGTTCGGTAAGGCTTAAAAGTACCATCTCCCAGGAAATCTACTTCCAGGGTAAAGCTTACGGCTTCTTCTGAATCATGCGAAAGGTGTACTACTTTTTTGTCAAAACCAGTCATCAGGAAGGGGTCAGAAATGCTGTTGGCAGCGATATCCTCCTCCCGCCATACACCGCCCCAACCCTGCGGCTTACCGTAGCTCCAGAGGTCATCCACATTCTGGAAAAGCAGGTTAGATTGCGGCTGCCCTACCCCATGGTCGGTCTGGTCCCCGGCCATCACAAACATACCCCGCCAGAAGCAGAAATCCGGTACAATGCGCAGATGGTAGCTGATAGGCTTGATTCCCCATACATCTCCACCGTAGGTCATCATGGGCAATTCGTAGAATATACCGTGTACATCCATGATGAAGCGCTCGGTCTGTGCCTCCCGAATCCGCATCCACTCAGTGTTCCAGGTGTGGTCAAAGGAGTGACTACCTTTGGGCAGGCGGTAGGTCTGCCAACGATTGGTACGGTCGTTGAAATTTTTCAGGATCACCGACTTTTTGTCCCAGCCGGAAGCGAAGATTGGGTTGCCATACACGCTGCGTCCGCCATAGCCGCTGATCTTCCCACCTACTTCTATATAAGGATTTTTATCAATGATCGTCCAGCTATCGCTTTTACCGTCCCATTCCGCGAGGCGCCCGGCCTGATGCTCACCCAGGTATTCGCGTTCGTCATAAGAGTTATTGGCAACGATCACCCGCCCATTGCCGGTAAAGCCTCCTTTGAAGTGAGGCTGGGCCGTTTCTGGTAACTCCAGTTCTTTTACCAGGTCAAACAGAAATTTCACTTCCATATCATCATGCACACTGGCTTCGTAGAGCAGCCCCTCCATGGTGAGAAAAAGCACCTTGTCTTCGGGCATCGTAGGGTGAGCCATGGTGGCGGTGAGGCGCTGCTCGGCCAGTTCCGGGTAGGTACTAACATTTCCGAGAGAATCAATGCGGTGCGGACCGATAAAAGCCACATTGAGCGGGCGATGGCTGAAGCGGTTGGCGAAGGTGCCGGTCACACTTTCCGGGTGCTTACGGATACTCATATCCTCGCTGATCTCATAGAGGCCGATGCGTGAACCCTGTATATGGGCTACATAACCAATCATCCAGAGTTTATCTGCCCAGGGCAGCAAAGCTCCGATGCCACTCTCGGAACGGCCTCCGTGTGGCCCTACGACCGAAAGGTGGGGGAAAACGCCGTTGATCTGTAGAGGATCGCCCGTTCCGGCTGGTTGCTGCGCGTACACCTGCGCAAACAGGCTGATCAGCAGGCATGGTAAAATAAGAGCAGGCTTTCGCATAGGGGCATCAGGTTAGCATGATGCCCTAATCTAAAGAACAAATGCTGCTTCGCCAAGCGGTAGCTGTTGACTTAACATAGCCCGCTCGGAAGTGCTAGAGCTGGACATTTGTTTTGTACAGGTACCTGACGATCTTCTGATACAGGTCGCGGGGGTTAAAAGGCTTGGTAACAAAATCATTCATCCCTACTTTATACACTTGCTCCTGTATCTCCAGCATGGCTGAGGCGGTCAGCGCAATTATCGGAAGGTTAGGGTGCGTCTGCCGGATGAGCAAAGTGGCCTCATAACCATCCATCACCGGCATCTGCAGGTCCATCAGTACCAGGTCATATGCCCCGTTTACCACCTTGCGTACAGCTTCTGCTCCATCTTTGGCATGGTCAAAATCGAGCTTCCACCGATTGAGGAACTGACGAGCAACAATGACGTTCATGGCATTGTCTTCTACCAGCAATACCTTGTAGCCTTCCAGGCTTTCGTAATCTGTACCGCTTTGGTGGAATACTGAATCTCTGCCGACAAGTTTTGCCTGTCCAATTTTGAACCGCAGGGTAAAATAAAAAGTCGCTCCCTGGCCGGTTTTACTTTTCACTTTGATTTTACTTCCCTGGAGCTCCAGCAGCTTCTTGGTAATTGTCAGGCCAAGGCCGGTTCCTCCAAACTTACGGCTGGTATCCGTACTGGCCTGGGAAAAACTCTCAAAGATGGCTACTAGTTTATCCTTAGGGACGCCTATGCCACTGTCTTTTACCTCAAAATACAGGTCTACCGTTTTCTGGGTCTGTTTTTTTACTGCCACCGTCAGGCTTACCTTCCCTGTTTCGGTAAATTTGATCGCATTGCTCAGCAGGTTGTTGAGAATTTGCGAAAGGCGGGTAGGATCACCAACCAGGGTGGCGGGTATGTCTCCGCTTTCGCAGACACTAAATCCTAGTCCTTTTTCACGGGCTTTAAAACCAAATGATTGCCGCAGACCCGTCATGAGTTCATCCAGGCTAAAGTCTGCCTCTTCAAACTCAATTTTACCGGCTTCAATCTTACTGAAATCAAGAATATCATTGATCAGGGCCAGCAGGTTCTCTCCCGAAAAGCGCAGGGCATTCAGGTTTTCTACCTGATCGGGCTTAGGGTCATCCTGCAGCAGCAGATGGGTAATACCGATCACTGCGTTGAGGGGTGTGCGAATTTCGTGGCTCATGGTGGAGAGGAACTGCGCCTTGGCCATTGAAGCATGTTCTGCCTGTTTTTTGGCCTGTATGAGTTCCTGTTCTTTGATAGAACGTTCCATGGTGGCACCGACCCAGCGCGACAGCATTTTGACAAACTCCTTCTCTTCTTCTGAAAAGGATGACCTTAGCTGCAATGAGGAGAAACTTACGGTACCGTAAAGTTGCCCGTCTACCCACACAGGAGAGCCAATATAGCTTTCCATACCGAAGCTCCGATAGCAGCTGTGATCGGCATAGGCGGACTTGCTTACCCTGGCGACAGCGACGACAGTTTCCTCTTTGTAGGGCAGTTCGCAGTAGGTATGCTCCAGCGGCATCTTCTGGCTGGCCATATCTGGCAATCCTACCTCCGAGCGTACAGCGTGGAGTATTTCGCACTTCCCGTCTTCTATTTTACTGACTACGGCCATAGGCATCTTCAGGTAGGCTGAGACTTCCTGCAGGGCGCGCTTTATCTGCTCATCAAACTCAAGGTTGCTTCGGGATGCCACCATACTCAGTGTCTTAAGCCCCTGCTGAAAATGACGGATATTCAGTTCGGCAGTTTGCTCACGGGTAATATCCTGGAAAACGCCCCTGATCTTATAAGGCTGCCGGTTGCGGGTGATCGCTTTGCCTATTGCTCTGACCCAGATGCGGTCGTAGTTGGCGGTATACACCTGTAGCTTGATATCAAAATGATCGCCCTGCTTTATCGTCCTGCGGATAGCATGCTGAAACTCAGTTTTAGACTTTTTGGTGAAAAAATTCAGCCCCTGGTTGAGTTTAGGGTTATAATCATTGGGCAGGTTGAACAATTTTCTGAACTGAGGTGAAAGAGTGAGTACGCCACTTTCAATTTCCAGTTCCCAGTTACCCAGGCGAGCAAGTTCCTGGGCTTCTTCCAGTTCCTCTTTGGTTTTTATAAGGGTCTCTTCCGCACGTTTTCTTTCTGTAATATCGGCACTTACCAGCAATCCGCCTTCTATCTGGCCTTTATCATCCCGGAGCGGCACACTTCGCAGGCTGTAATGCCGACCGGCATACAGGACGTCCGAGCTCACCGACTCTCCCTGCAGCGCAGCGTCATACAAAGGCTTCAGAATACTGACAGTACCCTCATCCAGTACTTCTTCCAGTTTCCGTCCTTCAAAATGCCGGGAATCAAACCCATGTTTTCTCATGGACGCCCCTTCCGTGATAAGCAGATTTTTGTCAGGATCAAAAAGGTATACGTCTGTTCCGGGTATATTGGCAGCCAGCCTGCGGTAATTTCGTTCGCTGGCCTTGATTTTCTCCTGGGCGATCTTCTGCTGGGTAATATCCCGGGAAACAGATTGAACGCTTACTACTTTACCATCTATCACCACCGGGGTGATAATTGCCTGCAGCCAGATGTATTTTCCGTCTCTGCGCCTGATCCTGTACTCTGTTCCATCTACGTTCTCTCCACGAATTACGGCAGTATAGGGCCCTACTTTTACCCTTTTCACATCATCAGGATGCAGCAATTCGTAAGGAAACATACCCAAAAGTTCCTCAGGCTTGTACCCCAGAATCTGGTATACGGATGGCGACAGATAGTTTATTCTTCCGTCTGTATGGTGCATACAGATCAGGTCTCGGACATTTTCCGTGATTAGCTGGTACTTTTCTTTTTCCAGCCGGAGAGCAATTTCTGCTTCTCTGATTTCGGTAACGTCCAGCGAAGTGCCATACAGACCTGTGACCTCTCCTTTTTCATTGCTGAGGGGCTTTGCGGTTCCCCTGATATAACGAATATTATTTTCTGAGATGATAATCCTTATTTCAAACAGGGTATGCCCTTCCCGGTAAGCCTGTTTGAGGCCCTCCTGTAAAACAGGCTCATCTTCAGGATGCACCATCCGAAAGAACTCTTCCAGGGTAGGGGCTGACGCATGTGTGTCCCAGTCATACTGCCGGAATATTTCTTTTGACCAGCTGAGTTTCTTACTGACCATGTCAATGGACCACCAGCCAACACCAGCGAATTCCTGTACTTCCTGCAGATTTCTTTCCAACAGGCTCAACTGCCGCTGGTTAGCTTCAGTAGTTTCTCTGAGCTGTTGCTTGAGGAATTTAATTTCTGCATTGGCCTTAGCCAGGGTCTTGTCCATAGGATTCGGATTATAAGACAAAGGTATCCCAACCAAACCAAATATTATTTCACTATTAGCGGATTAGTGCAGATATGTAACTTTTTGCCTCCATACAATCAACAGCTGATTAACTAAGTACTTATGCCTTAGTAGAGAGTACTAGAAAACCTTCAGTTCCGCAGAAAAAACCCTGCAGAGCAGACGGTTTATGCTGTTAAATCTTAACAATAAGCTGATTTAAAGGGTAAATAAAGATAAAACCTTGTTTGATATCATTGGAGACATACATGGCCAGGCTAACAAACTATACTCGCTGCTAGACATACTTGGCTACCGGCAAAGGGAGGGGCATTTCTATCACCCTGCACGAAAAATCATTTTCCTGGGCGATTACATTAATAAGGGGCCTCAGACTCTGCAGACCTTACAGACTGTCAGGAAACTGGTAGTCTCTGGATGCGCCTACGCAATATTGGGCAACCATGAGTTCAACCTGCTAGGCTATTTCAATCAAAACAAAAACGACGATTACATCAGGCCCCGTACGGATAAGAATACCGAGCAGCACCAGCCTACTTTTGAGAGCTTCGGTGACAACAGTTCGCTGCTGCAGGAATATATACAGTGGCTCCAAAACCTGCCCCTTTTCCTGGAGTTTGAGGGCCTGCGTGTTGCGCATGCCTACTGGCATCAGGAGAGCGTAGATTACATCAGAAAAAACTTCCCCCAAAACTGCCTGGACGCTCAGATGCTACAGGAGATGACTCCTGATAGCCGGGTCTATCATGCTGCGCAGGAGTTGGTGGAAGGGCTGAGATTACCGCTACCTGAAGAGGCGGGAAGAGGCACCTTCAAAGCCCGCTGGTGGAACGCAGGAAAAAGTGAGGAGTATGAGGAACTAGCCATACGGCCTGAGCCCTCACTCAACAATCCAAATATTACTACTGCCCATCTGGCACTGGAGCAGTACCATTATCCTGAAGATGCACGGCCCCTGTTCTTCGGCCATTATAACCTACCGGGAAAGCCCATAGTGCTGGCACATAACTACACCTGCCTGGATTTTAACCAGCAGGACCATACAACTTTAGTAGCCTATCGCTGGGATGGGGAGCAAATGCTGGATAGCCGGAAGCTTGTCTGGTGTTAGGGTGTTGAAATGATACGGTTTTTAGGTAAGCTGGTAAACCATAACGCTGTCACACCCAGAACCATAACGCTGTAGCAGACCGTTCTTATTCTACCTCTACCACCATTTCAATTTCTACGGCGATATTGTTGGGCAGAGAGCCCATGCCTACCGCTGCACGGGCATGCTTACCTTTTTCGCCGAATACCTCCACGATAAAATCAGAGAAACCATTCATCACCTGAGGCTGCTCTATAAAGTCAGTTGTACCGTTTACCATGCCATGCACCTTTACGATTCTGGTCACCTTGTCCAGGTCACCAATTTCTTCTTTGAGTGCCGAAAGCAGGGTGATGGCTGTATAGCGGGCAGCCTGCTGGCCTTCTTCAATAGTCAGGTCCTGTCCGAGCTTACCGGTAATATAGCCTCCCTCGGGCGTAACAGGTCCATGACCGGCCAGGAACACAAGATTACCAGTACGTACTGCTCTCACAAAATTCGCCGCCGGGGCGGGCAGGTCATATAGTTCCACCCCCATATCCTGCAGTTTCTGCTCAATGTCTGCTGCCTGATTCACGGCGGCCTCTTTGACTTCCTGCTGCTGAGACGGCTGGCAGGCAATGGTGAGGGATAACAGGCATAAAGCGATAAATTGATGAATTTTTAGCATGTGTTTGAGGTTAGTTTGCATAAATATAGAAAACTTTCCTATTATCGTTGATCACAAACCTGTGACTTACACAAAATGAATTTTGTAGCCCTGGACTTTGAAACCGCCAACCATCAGCGGGATAGTGTATGTGAGATTGGTATCGCCATTGTAAGCGATGGCCGGGTGAAAGAACAGAAATCCTGGCTGGTAAGGCCCCGCAATAACTGGTTTAACCAGATCAATACCCAGATACATGGCATAGATGCTGAAAAGGTGGCTAATGCGCCTGAGTTTGATGAAATATGGCAGCAGGTAAGCAGGTATTTTGAGTACAGTAATGTAGTAGCACATAATGCCAGCTTTGACCTCAGCGTGCTCCGGCATGTATTGTCGCAGTATGCTTTACCCTTTCCGGAACTCAGCTATGCCTGCAGCCTGCAGGTGGCTCGTAGAGCATGGCGGGGATTTCCCTCTTATGGGCTAAGTTCCCTTTCGCAGCAGTTCGGTATCAGCCTGAAGCATCATGCCGCAGGCTCAGATGCGGAGGCTTCAGCGCACATTATGCTCCGCGCCATGGAGGAACACGGGCTGCAGCACTTTGAGGATATCGAGAAGAAATTTGGTATACAAATTGGCAGATTGTATCCCAATGGCTATATCCCCTCAGGAAGAATACGCCCGCAGAAGAAGAAAAAAGTAAGCCTGCAGCAAATGCCGCTGGACTTATCCAGGGTCGACAAATCACATCCGCTTTATGGCAAAACAGTGGTATTTACCGGCACCCTCAAAGGCATGACCCGGGCGGAGGCGCAGCGGGCGGTAATTGAAGCTGGTGGGTATTCTACCAATTTCATTAGCGACCAGACCCACTACCTGGTTTTGAGCGAACGCGTGTTTCTAAACCATACGCAGGGCATCAGGAACAACAAGGTACAGTCAGCTGAGCAGCTTAACAGCCATCAGCAAAAAGTGGCGCTTATCTCAGAGAAGCAATTCTTTAGTCTGTTGCAATATGAAGTACCAGGAAACGCTTAAGTTCAGCCATCCTCTGATCTGGCTGCTCATGCTGCCGCTGATACTGTTTTTTGGTTATGCCCTGGTGCAGCAGCTTATCCTGGACCAACCGGTAGGCAGTAAGCCTGCACCTGACCACTGGCTGCTGATTTTCGCCCTCATCCCGCTGCTGGTCACAGCGCTGCTGGCCCTGGCCCGGCTGGAACTTACCATAGACGAAGCCGGTATTCATTATCGCTTTTTCCCGTTTCACCTCCGCACAAAAACACTCTACTGGGAAAATATTGAAAAAGTAGCGCTAAGAGAGTATCATGCATTGAAGGAGTTTGGTGGCTGGGGCATTCGCATCAACTTTAGCGGCAACAAAGCTTATAATGTCATGGGTGACGGAGGGCAGGGGCTGGAGGTCGTGCGTAAAGATGGCAGGAAGATCCTGTTCAGTGTTCGTAACCCACAGGTAATCAAGCTATTTCTTAGCGACCTTTCATCTAAAGGAAGGGGGATTTCGTTGCATAACTGATAAAAAAAAACGTAAGTTTGTAAAAATAAGCTACCCAATCGGACCATGTTGGACAAAAGCACAAGAGAAAAATATACCGTTGTAGTTGGGCTTGAAGTACACGCACAGTTATTGACGCAAAGTAAAATCTTTTCTTCTGATTCCACCCGATACGGTGCTGCTCCCAATACCAATATCAGTGCCATTACGCTGGGGCACCCCGGCACGCTTCCATTAATCAATAAGAAGGTCATAGAATATGCGATTCGGATGGGGCTGGCCTGTGGATGCAAAATCACACGTTATAATATCTTTGACAGGAAGAATTATTTTTATCCGGATCTGCCTAAAGGATATCAGATCATGCAGGATAAAACACCCATCTGTATAGGCGGGGGGGTGCATATTCGTATATCAGATGAGGTAGAAAAAAGGGTTAAGCTGCACCATATTCACCTGGAAGAAGATGCCGGTAAGTCAATCCACCTGGAAAGCGAACCCGAAACACTGGTGGATCTCAACCGTGCTGGTGTACCGCTGATAGAAATAGTAACCGAACCGGATATCCGCAGTTCTGAAGAAGCCGCTGCCCTGCTGACAGAGATTCGTAAAATGGTCCGCTACCTGGATATTTGCGACGGCAACATGGAAGAGGGCTCTATGCGCTGCGATGCCAATGTCTCTATTATGCTAAAAGGGGCCTCTGAATACGGTAAGAAGGTTGAAGTCAAAAACATGAACTCCATCCGTAATGTACAGAGAGCCATTGACCATGAGGTAGAAAGGCAGATCCTGCTCCTCGAAGCAGGAGAAAGCATTCCTTCAGAAACCCGTTTGTTCAATGCAGATAGTGGCAAAACCTATAGCATGCGCACCAAGGAGGAGCTTAATGACTATCGCTATTTTCCGGAGCCCGACCTTTGTCCGCTGGTAGTCTCAGAAGCCTGGCTTGAAAGCATAGAGGCGGCCATGCCTACCCTGCCCCATGAGCTGTGGCACAAGTTTGTGGATACATACGGGCTGCCCTACTATGATGCTGAAGTCCTTACCGAAACCAAAGCAATGGCCGCTTATTTTGAGGCTGTATGCCAACACACCAGTCATTATAAAGCTGTCTCCAACTGGATGATGGGGCCATTGAGATCTTATCTTAACGATACAGCACATACTATAGAAAGCTTTCCTTTACAACCTTCCCAACTGGCCGAACTGATCCAATTGGTAGCAGAAGACAAAGTTAGCTTTACGATAGCTTCCCAAAGGATATTCCCACGTATGCTGGAAGACAGCAGTAAGTCACCCCTGGATTATGCCCATGAAATGAACCTGCTGCATGAGAGTGACTCTGAAAGCATACAGCCCCTGGTGGAAGAGGTGCTTTCTGACTTCCCTGCAAAAGTGGAAGAGTACCGTAAGGGCAAGAAGGGCCTTTTGGGCATGTTTATGGGCGAAGTGATGAAAAGGAGCCAAGGTAAGGCTAACCCCAAAGTAGCCAATGAACTGTTAAGAAAGGAATTAGGTTAACATATAGTTTTTTAAATCTGAAGATATACTCAAATGAATAATATCAAGTCCCTGCTCATCCTTGTGAGCATTTTTGCAGCGGCCGCCTGTACACAAACTACTGATACAGCGCAGACTGCCAACGAAAATGATGGCTATGTGCAAATTGAAGGCAAAATCAAAAATCCCTCAAACGAAGGCTATGTAGTCCTCGAGAAAATAGGCGAACAAAACATAGATGTGGTAGATACCCTGATGGTTTCCAGCGACTCTACTTTCCGTTACAGCATGAAGCATGAAGACCCGGGTTTTTATCGCCTCAATCTATACGACCGGCAGTATGTAAACCTGATTCTCGACAATGAAGATGTACAGATTACGGCTGACGGCAATCGCCCGGATGGGCTGGTAGAAGTAAGTGGCTCCCGGGATACTGACTATTTTTACGAAGTCAATGACATTATGCGTGATTTTCAGCAAAATGTAAATGAACTCAATGCTGACTATATGAAGGCACGGGCTGATGAAGACGAAGACGGTATGAAAGCGGTGGAACTACAGTACCAGGAAATTGAAGAAAATAATACCCAAAAAATAAAGGACGCTATTGATAGTATGGGAAACTCCATCGCAGCCTTTTATGCAGTTAACTTTCTGGATGCTGAAAAGGAATTTGCTTACCTGAGCGACCTTGCCGAGCGTTTTAAGGAGAATTTACCTGACTCACGTTATACGCAGCAGTTTGTTGCCCAGGTGGAAGAAATGCGGAAACTGGCAATAGGCATGCCTGCACCTGATATTGCACTGCCCACCCCTCAGGGGGATACCGTAGCGCTCTCCTCACTTCGGGGTAATTATGTAATGATTGATTTCTGGGCAGCATGGTGCAAGCCCTGCCGTATGGAAAACCCAAACGTTGTGCGGCTTTATAATAAGTACAAAAATGAAGGATTTGAGATATACGGTGTATCCCTGGATCGTACGCAGGAGGCATGGACAGATGCCATCCGGGAAGATAAGCTCACCTGGACCCATGTTTCTGACCTGAAGTATTTTGATTCTGAAGCTGCTTCGCTGTATAATGTCAATGCTATCCCGGCCACTGTCCTGCTCGACAAAGAAGGTAACATTATTGCTAAAAACTTAAGAGGCGCAGAACTGGAAGCCAAACTTGCCGAGATATTTGGTGATGCCTGACCTTCGTTCTTTTAACGTTTCTTACAAGTTGTTGATCCTGGCTAATAACCAGGATTTTTTTGATACAATAACATTACGGAAGTATAAGTTTTTTAAAATTTTGGCTAATTTATGTATATTACTTAAGTGTTTATTATCGTTTCCAAGTAGTTACCACAATAAACTTTCTGCCTGTAAGATTTAGGTACTTTTTGACCCTCAAATAGTGCATTACATATTTGTTTTGGTATAATATTTCTACCTATTTTTTAGCTATGAAAGTATTAATGATTGACGATAACGAACTGGACTTGCTGATTAGCCGAAAACTCATATCAAAGCAGGATCCTTCCCTGGAGTTTACGGAGTATACCAACGCATCAAAAGCACTTACTTTTCTCAAAGAACAGGAAAAAGTAGCTTTTGATATCATTCTTCTGGACCTGAATATGCCTGAAATGAATGGATGGGATTTTCTGGATGAGTACCAGAAGTTAAGTATACCCAAGGCCAATGTGTACATACTAACTTCTTCTCTTGATACGCGCGATAAGTCCAAGTCTAAAGAATATAATGTGGTAAAGGGCTATTTTGATAAACCTTTAAAACATCATTATATATCAGAAATTATTTCACAGCAGGTACACTAGTTCTTTTTGTGCTGCAAACTGGTCTGATCAGTTACCATTTATAATACCTAAAGTTCATTATTTCTCTGCGCAGCCTTTTCAGTGACAGAAGAAAGAATAGAAGGTACCCAAGCAGACTGGCTGTTTCTTCCTTTGATCCGCTCATGCCCGATTCCATCAGCTTCAGGCAAAAACCTGTTAAGCAGGCCCATCATGTCGGTCAGTAAGCCTGGAAATACTCCGTTCATCGCTGTCAGAATTTTTGCCTGCAGCGGCATCACCAGCGACGTTTCGCCCTTTTTAATCGCCTCTACGATTGATACAGCAGCATCCTCAGCATTCATAGACGTCAGGGGCTGAGATGCCGCTATAGCAGCGAATGCGTGCTCCTTCCGGTGCTGCCCTTTATGGATCATCTGGGGAACACTACCCGTACGCATCAGTCCCGGGCACACGGTGGTGATGTAAATATTATACTGCTGCATTTCTGCGTGTAGTGCTTCTGATAAGCCCACCAGGGCGTGTTTACTGGCCGTATAGGGTGCCATATGAGGGACACTTAGTTTACCAGCCAGAGAGGCAATATTGATAATCCTACCGCTTCGGTTTTTCTGCATATCCGGGAGTACTGCCTCCATCAGCGTATATGGAGCCCAAAAATGAAGGTTCATGGCTTCTTCATATTCTGTCCTGTCCATCACCTCGGCCGGTGCGATTTGAATGACACCAGCATTATTGATTAGCACCTCAATTGTACCACTTTTTTTTCGCAGTTGTTTGAGCATCTGCTTTACCTGATCAGCTTGGGTTACATCACAGGTATAGATATTGACACTATTACCTCCATAGGTAGCTGCCAGTTCATTCAGATCGCCCTGAGCCCTTCTGAGTTCTTTTTGGTCTCTGGCACAAATGGCGACCCTGGCTTTTTCTTTTACCAGCAGGCGGGCAATTTCCAGACCCAGGCCACGAGAGCCGCCGGTAACCAGACAAAGCCGGTTTTCCAGCTTGAAGTCTCGTTTTTTGTGCGTGATCAACTTTGCCAGCATAATACCTGCTATGCCTGCGGCAGTCCATAAGATTGTTTTCTGACTATCTTTCATAAAAAATAAGCTTAAAAAATGAAGTAAAATGACAGCGTTTTGATGCGCTGTTTCATATCAATGTACATAAAAATGAAGACAATTGGAGCAAAATTTCCGGATGAGATTCGAATGCTTTATATTTTGACCACAACAACCTCAAATAGTTTAAAAATATGGATCAGCAGAACAGAAGAAGTGCTCTCAAGAAAATTGTAGGCACAGCTGCCATAGCGCCACTGGCAGGCTTCAATTTCAAAAATTTTAACCCCCAAATGCCTCCTCTTAAGGGTAACATTAAACACTCTGTTTGCAAATGGTGCTACAACAATATTCCCCTGGAGGATTTCTGTGTGGCTACTAAAAAAATTGGCATTCAGTCAGTAGAACTTTTGGGCCCGGACGACTGGCCTACCCTCAAGAAGCACGGAATGGATTGTGCTATTGCCATGTATTGGAAAGATGGCTTTGGCATTGCCAAATGCTATAACCGCAAAGAGCATCACGCTCAGTTGAAAGATTTGTATGCTGAAAGCATACCATTAGCCGCCAAGGCCGGTGTGAAGCAGATTATCACTTTCTCTGGTAACCGTGAGGGTATGGATGATGAGACCGGTATGCAAAACTGCGCAGAGGGTCTTAAGCAGATTATGCCTATTGCCGAAAAACATGGTATTACGATTGTAATGGAACTGCTGAACAGTAAGGTAAACCACCCTGATTATATGTGCGACCATACTGAATGGGGAGTGGAGTTGTGTAAGATGGTTGGTTCAGAAAATTTTAAGCTGCTGTACGATATTTACCATATGCAGATTATGGAAGGTGATGTCATTGCCACGATTAATAAATATCACCCTTACATTTCCCATTATCATACCGGCGGTGTACCCGGCAGGGCAGAAATTGACGAAAGCCAGGAGCTTTACTATCCGGCAATTATTAAGGCAATCGTGGATACCGGATACAAAGGCTTTCTGGGCCAGGAGTTTGTGCCCACAAAAGACCCTCTGACATCTTTACAACAAGGAGTACAGATTTGCGATGTCTAAGCTTTGACAGCTACCCAACTTCCGTAATAATAAGCCCTGCTGAACAGGTAGGGCTTTTCAAATCCGGCTTCTTCCAGTAAGGTAAAAAAACGATCCTCTGTCAAGCGATGGGTATCATTGGTTACATGCTGCAGCCCTTCCTCCAGCATCTGAGTATCCATCCCTTTTGCAAGGAGGTACTGTCTGAAATAACTCTTTTGCTGAACAAAATCATCCGGCTCAAATATATCAGAAATAATCAGAGGAGCTCCCTTACGCAGTCTTTTGGCAATGTTGCGCAGCAGCCTGATTTTCCCTTCTTCGTTATCCGGGATAAAGTGCATTACCAAAATCAGCGTGGCTGCATCAAACTGTTCCAGTTCAGGCAGGTCTCCTACTATTCCTGTCTGGAGCTTAAGTAAAGAGTCATTCTCCCGATGTGCAAGTTTCATCTGTGCCAGGCGGATCATTTGAGGGGATGGATCAAGCCCTGTAACATGCCAATGAGAAGAAAACCTTCTGATTTCAGCTATTTCTTGCCCGGTACCACAGCCTGCAACCAGTATTCGCCTGCTTTCAGTGGGCGGAAGGTAATTTGAGAGTATCGCAGGAAGCGACTGCAGGACAAGTTGGTAGTTTGGAACCCATTGGGGTATGGTGTCGTCATATTGAGTCGCACGGTCACCTTCAAAAAACTCTATGTACATGGTATCATTTAAATCAATACCATAAATTGTACATTCTCTGCTTGCTAAGCAAATTTGGCAGGACTAAAGCAAAACGGGCTCTCCGTCTATTTTTCCTACTGTGCGTCGGTTCTGGAGGATATTACGCTCTCATTGGTAATCGATACCTATCTGAAAGTTGCATCGTCATTGAAGTAGCTATCCGTTTCAATAACCTCATCCAGCTTTTTTTTATGACTTATAGACATTGGGTAAAAAACATCCTCTTTCCTATCTGGCAGCAAAGGCGCATACATACCTGCGTACTTTTCGTATGTTCTACCTGGTCTTTCCAGTCTTGTGTTAGCGTTAAGTAAGAAGTTAAAGTCGGTGTACATATTTACTATCAGTCTGATTTACAGTACAATTTTAAGACTCATAGAATTGCTGTAACAGAGGTAGCTTACTCAATTTCAATTGGTAGCTTTTCATGAATTTTACTGATAAACTTACTCAATGAATTTAAGCATCTCATCGTTACAGAATAATACTGGAATTCACTTTTCATCTATTCTTTTCCAAATGAACAATCATCAGTTTTGATGCTTAATCAAATTACAGGTACTTTACTATTCCAGTATATTTCTTGATCAGTATTTCATACTTCCAAAAACTCCATACCTTTGCGTTCTAAAATGAAATTATACTATTTATTGAATATTAATACTCTAATGATGAAAAAAGCATTTTTCATATTTTTTCTTATCCTGTTATATACCTCATCCATAGCTCAGGACCAGCAAACATCGGGAGCTCAACCTGATTTTCCCGGCTCACTCCTGTTTGACTATGGTGTGAATATCCTCCCTGATGCTCCTGATGACTTTGATATCCGGATCATCAGGTCCAGGAGTATTGGCTTTCACTATTTATATCCCATTCCGTTTGGAGATTCTCAGTTTTCTCTTCATCCTGGTCTTGGCATATCGGCCCATAATTATACCTTTAGTGATAATGTAACGCTCAGTTTATCAGATTCTACACAAATTATTGATTTAGATAACGGAGAATATCCTAATGTTAGCAAGAGCAAATTCTCAGTACATTATGTAAATATACCTGTTGAGTTTCGCTTCTTTGCCAAAGAAGGATACCGGGGCTTAACCGCTGCCCTTGGAGGTGTAGTAGGAAGACGTATCATTTCGTATTCAAAAATAAAGTTTGCGGAAGACCAGTATGATAAATTCCGCAGAGACTTCAATATTAATCCATGGCGCTATGGAGTATACGCTCGTTTCGGTTTTCGGGGAATTATGCTTACTGGAAAGTATATGCTGTCAGATATTTTTGAAGATGGTGCCGGGCCTGAAGTTAATACCATCACAGCAGGAATTACTATATCCTTGTTTTAATATCAAAGCAAAGCCTGAAAGCAAAAAGAGGCTGTCCCCTGCGGGGACAGCCTCTTTTTTTGTGACATATAAACAATTGTGTTATGAAGCAAATTTAATATTCCCAGAGTTCGTGTTCTCTCTCGAGAAGTTTGTACTCATAATCAAGGGACTCCAACAGGGCTTTTCTTCTATCTCCGCCGGTCTTATCAATGATATATTCATCTTCAGGGTTCGAGTGCTTAACTATATGAGCACTAAACAGTCTTAGATCAAAGGCATGCTTAAGATTCAGATGTTTTGCATCATTATAAGGGTTCACCCAGACTGCAGTTTCAGGGTTTTCTTCAAATACACGTACCAGATCAACATACTTAAAAGTTGCAATCGGCTTTTGAAGACCTGTTGTTGGGAACATTTCCGGAGGAAGGATCAAAGTTACCGCCTGTATATCATAGTATTGCCTGCCTCTCTCTTTGTCAAAGATAATATCTTCCATGATTTCCATAATGGATACATCCGTAGCGAAAAACAAGTTGTTCATAGAAGATGAAGATGATGAGGATCCGCCCCCTGAAGTACCTTCTGCTCCCTGTCCACCACCAGAGGATGAGTCACCTCCCCAGCCTCCTCCCCAGCTGTCTTCTTCCTTAGCATCGCCTTCCTGCTGACCAAAACCCATAGCAATCTCATCTTCTGATAAGCCGGGGCCATCAGTTGGGATTGACATGTTCTCGATAAACTGCTCTTTGGACATGCGCTGATTTAAAGAATCACTAGTATAGGGGTAAAGCGTTCCATTAAGCACAGCATTAATAATTACCTTGGTTATTTCTCGGTTTGTGGAGAAAAAAGGTTTATTCTGCTTTTCCTTTAAGTCCATACGCCTCCATATTCTGGTCTTGTAGAGTTGGTCAGTATCATGGATAGGCCTAAGTGAATTGGGGTTGTACTCTTCCGCCTCCTGAGCCATCAATGGCCAGGAGATACAGAGGGCAAACATTACTGCTCCCACCCCACTTATTAATATTTTATTTAAATGCTTCATAACACCTGTTCTTTTTTATGTCAGTTTTAGTTTAGCGGTACATTGTAGAAAGACTCGCTGGCACCTAAAGGCACATCTTCTACCTCACCTCTGAAATTCATCCGCTGCACTTTTTTAACTTCTATTACTAATCTATCTCCTTCTTTTGCCTGTGACATCAGACGCCCCAGGTTAGCAGTTTCATTCGACAATGTTTCTTTTCCTATCGGACGGCTACCCCTGGCTAAAATAATCTCTGCTTCAGTTACTCTATAACGAGCATCTTTCGGAAGGAAAGAAGCAAAGTTTTCATCAGGCACTGCCTCGAGCTTAATAGACCTTAAGCGGCTGGCAGTTTCACCTTTCTGCATATTTACTAATGCTCCACCAGGCCCTTTAACAGCAATTGTAGGTTTAGGAACACGAACTACATCAAAAGTTTCATTTCCTATGCTGTAACCACCACTACTAACGCTTAATACTACTTTAGGTGCATTAGGGATGACAGTAACCGCTCCAGTCTTTTGTCCTTTGATAGCTGTTGCTCCTTGAGCACTAAATGAAGGGTCATAAGCAGTACCTAATGCCGGTACATTGATCTGCAACTCGTTACCGCAATTTAGATATAGCCTTTGTACGGTTTGAGTTTGTACCTGGATTACTGGCTTAGTTACATAGTAAGTGAAAGTCTCTTCGTAAGTTTCTTTGTTACTACCTTGTTCAACAGTAATAGCTGCTTTGAATGACCTTTCGGCACGGTTATCCGCGTCATACTTGTCAGCGCTGGCGGTGAATTCAATTTGTCCCATACCACCGTTCACTGGAATAGTCTTTCCGTCTACGGTCATTACTGGGTCTACTGCACTGGAAGAAGCAGCGATAAACAGATCAGCTTTATACTTAGTACCTGCCGCCACTACATTGGACTCAGGTCTAACCATAGCAACAATATTATCGAACTTCATATCAGCTGCACCTACCTGTCGGGCCAGATTATCCAAAGCAATTGTTTCTCTGGAAAGCACTTCATTTTTCAACTGGCTTAGTGATGCAAGACCGGCAACCATCGGCGTACTCTGGAAAGTTATTTCCGAAAAGCTTTTCATGTTCTGCTCCGGATTATCTTTGAAGACAGGATTCTCAATTGCATCAAGTGCAATAGGAGCCACCTGAGCACCAGTTACTTCAGTTAGATAAGCGGCATATCCATTAAGCGCTTTTTTCAGTTCTGCACCTTTGCCCTGTCTTACCATGAGGTCAGCGATTTCATCCTCACTTTTTCCTCCCTTATAGGTCCCATCTTCGTCTGTTCCTCCGGTAAGTACGACAAACTGATTTTTGAGGGAATCCAGTTCATTCAATACCTTATTGGTTTGAGCACGTACTTCCCGGGCTTTTTCAAGGACAGCCACATCTTCTTTACGGTTACCAGATTCTTCTACAGCAGATTTTATCCGCTCAACAGTATTTGCATTCTGTATCTTAGACCCGTCCGCTGACTGCTCAAGACTATTATCGATAAAGATAAATTTTTCTAATACTGTATTACTTACTTGTAGGGCAAGAAGTGCGGTGAGTACTAAGTACATCATCCCTATCATCTTCTGCCTCGGGGTTTCTTTTCCTCCAGCCATATTATTAAGCTTATTTAGATTTCATCAAATCAATTCAAAATAACTAAGCCTTCATGGCACTTAGCATGTTGCCGTACACTTTGTTCAATGAAGCAATATTATTGTTCAGCGAAGCAAAGTTGTTTCTGAAGTTTTCAGCATCCTTGCTAGCGTGAGAAACATTCTCCATTGCACCACTTAAGTTAGTATAAAACTTATTCATAGCTTTAAGATGGCTATTGGCATCCTGAAGCTCCATTTCGTACACTGCATTCAATGCTGCCAGATTCTTGGTTACACCCTGCACCTGAGCATGGTATTCTTTGGTATCTTTGCTGGCATCAGCCAATCCGGAGATTGCCTGTACTGCAGTAGAATAAGACTTATTCATTGCTACCAATGACTGAGATGCGGTATTCACGTTCTTAGTATATTCATCTGTGGCAACAGCCGCATTGGTAATCTGTCCCATTTTTGATACTGATTCTGATAGGTTCTTCATTCCCCTACCTAGGCTATCAATAAGTTCAGGACCCACTTTAGAGCTTTCCAGCATGGCATCCAGTTTTTTAGTCACAGAGTCACCATTACTTTTACCGTTAGTAATTTTTCTGCTGTCAGCAGCAGCTGCATCAGCATCTCCAAGCAATTCAGGGTAAACAAGAGACCAGTCATATTCATGATGTTTAGGCTCAAATGCACTAAATATGAAAATGATAGCTTCTACAGTAAGACCTACACCAAGCATGAAACCAGCTCCAGGCAGGTGAAGGATTTTAAACATTGCACCGACGATTACAACTGCAGCACCAAGACCATAAATTTTGGGCATGATGGTGCCATAAAGTAATTCTGTGAATCCACCTTTTTTCTTGCTCATTTTGTTAAAATTTTCGAGTGATTTACTGATTTAGATTGTTAATTATTGATATTAGAATTCGTTTCCAGATGATCTTCCTATGTAGGTCATAGCACATCTGAAGCCTGTATAAGCTGTGGTAGAATCCTTGTGAGAGTAAGTTCTTGTTCCTGTCTGCAGGAAGTAGGAAACATCTTTCCAGGAACCACCTCTTACAACTTTACGAGGCTCGTTAGGATCATTATAGGTAGGGTTTAGATCCCATACGATAGCTGTAGAAGCAGGATTGTAGGCGTCTTCACACCATTCTGATACGTTTCCTGACATATCGTATAAGCCAAAATCATTGGCAAAGTATGCCGCTACAGGGGCTGTATAAGCAAATCCGTCGTCGAAATAGTTTCCTCTTCCGGGCTTAAAGTTAGCCAGCATACATCCCTTAGAGTTTCTGATATAAGGACCACCCCATGGATACTTAGCCATATCACGGCCACCTCTGGCTGCATATTCCCATTCTGCTTCAGAAGGCAGTCTGAAATTAGGCATTACAAACATACCATTGCTTTCGCGATAGTTATTGAGGTAGGTTGTACGCCATTTACAAAATATCTGAGCTGCTTCCCAATCGACACCCACTACCGGATAATTATCAAATGCGGGATGTGACCAATAGTACTGGACAAGTGGGTCTCCCATGTGGTGGGTATAATTTCTTGACCATACAGTGGTATCAGGATAAAGTTCGTCTTCTACATAATTAGCTCCCAGGCCAACCAGGAATTCGTATTCACCCTGACCTTCCTGGACCTCATAGATGAATTGGCGATACTCATTATTGGTAATCTCAGTATCATCCATGAAAAATCCGCCGATTGTGATCTGCTTGTTGAAGTTGATCTGGGACGCGATTGGATCTTCGTCTGCTTGTCCCGTGTGGAAAGTACCAGCGGGGATTTGTACCATACCATAAGGAGTAGGCATACCATCATATTCTCTGCCCTGAACTCCTACCAGTTGACCATAATCCTCTCCACTGTCACCGAAGAGCCCGCATCCCTGTAGTGCAATAGAGAGCACCAATGAGATGATTGCACTCCCATTTCTAAGAGTTTTATTCATAACACAAATTGTTTTTTTACATACACGAAATATGAACACAAATATTGTGATCCTGTTCGGATCTAACTACTCAAATTCTGCCAATTTATGGTTCTGTAAGATTTTACCTGTTTTAGAACACCACATAACTTAAACAATAATAAATATGATTATTTATTGTCTAAACCTAGGCGTTCGGATGATTTTCTTATCGCTGGCAGAAGATACAGGAAGACTATAAGTAACCATAATTTCGTGTGAAGTAGCGGCTTTTGCTTCCTGTGCTACGATTGTATAATCAAACGCATAGCCCAGTTTAAGCGATTTTTCCTTAAAGAAGCTGTAGCCGACCATTCCTACGACAGCTTCCTGCTGCCGGTAAGAAACTCCCCCCCACATGGTATCATCATAGGTTACAAGCAGACCTACATCAAATGAGTAAGAATTCAAATCTGACTGCACCAAAAAAGATGGAGTAAGACGTACTTTGTATGTTGGTTCATAATCGAACCCACCTGTTACAGTTACATGGTTTTCGAGTGGATTGTTCAATGTATCCACTCCTACAAAATCAAACTGACTGTCAATTAAATGTTTGAAACCAACTCCTACATAGTATTGACGTGCCCGATAAAATACACCTGCTGAAAAATCGGGACGCAATTGGGAAACTCTACCATTCCCCTGCAGCAACTGGTCGTCCGGATCTACCGGACGGTATTTATCATAATCAACAGTCTGAGAAAAAGCTCCTACTCTTACGCCCAGGCTTAGTTTACCATCTCCTACTCCAAGATGATAAGCAAAAGATGCCTGAGCTTCCAGGTTTGTTAATGGGCCTATATTGTCATTAACAATATGCAGGCCAAAACCACTTCTCACCCTCAGTAAGGGAGCATTTAGGCTTATCACCTGTGTGTTGATCCCACCAGGATTATCAAGCGTTGGCTGATACCCGGCCCACTGAGTGCGATGGAAAGCTGTTAGAGTAGTTACGCCTTCCACACCTGCATAGGCAGGATTATAAAAAAGCGTATTGAACATATACTGACTGAACTGCGCACTCTGCTGCCCATGACTAACAGATAAACCTATGGTGGTGATACAAACCAGTACAAGTAAAACAATTCTATTCATACAGTTATTCATGCCCAAGTCGAGCTCAAAGGTAGC
Organism: uncultured Porifericola sp.; assembly: GCA_964518125.1. Taxonomy (GTDB): domain Bacteria; phylum Bacteroidota; class Bacteroidia; order Cytophagales; family Cyclobacteriaceae; genus Catalinimonas. Next base: position 5,137 of record CAZFFW010000028.1, on the reverse strand, counting down.
AGTTCAATAAAAGATATATTTTTCAATTATGATTATATCATACAACGTATACTAATGTATCTAATTGTATCTCTGATTACAATAATCAAATTGAAAAAAAACATTATTGTTTGTTTGCCTGCTTAATATAATTCTCGAGCGCACCTGTCATGGAGGGAGCATTGGGCATAGGAGCTTGTATATCCAGGAATAGACCAGCGTCTTCTACGGCTTTGGCCGTAGTAGGGCCAAATGCCGCGATACGCGTTCTATTTTGCTTGAAATCAGGGAAATTCACAAAGAGGGAATTTATTCCGGAAGGACTGAAGAAGGCAATAATGTCATAGTTAACATCTGCCAGGTCAGAGAGGTCAGCAGCTACTGTTTCATACATGACTGCTTCTGTATACTTGTAGTTATTCTTCTCCAGAAATTCAGGAATATCATTTTTGCGAATGCTGGAGCAGGGGAAAAGATACTTTTCTCCTTTATGCTTTTTGAGTATTTCTATAAGATCCTGTGCTGTCCGGAAACCAGTAAATATTTTTCTCTTTCTGATGACAATATACTTCTGTAAATAATTTGCGGTCTGCTCTGAAATACAGAAATATTTCATTTCTGCAGGCATCTCAATTTTTAGCTCAGCGCATATACTAAAGAAATGATCTATCGCATTTCGACTGGTAAAAATGATGGCACTATGATCAAGAATGTCAACTTTCTGCTTTCTAAAATCTTTAACCCCGACTGGCTTGACCTCAATAAAGGGCCTGAAGTCTACCTTAATATTGTATTTTTGAGCAAGGTCGTAATAGGGAGATTTTTCGTTTTGTGGTTCTGGTTGAGAAACTAGTATACTTTCAACTTTGTATAACCTGTCCTTCGGAATTTTGATCGTACTTTCGCTCATACGTATACCTATTTGTTTAAAGTGAAGTTATTTTTATTTGGCTGTATCCCTGCTTGCATCTATGGATAGTATACCTTTGGAAACACAGAACTGCTGATATTAATTCTGCTGTACTAACACAACCTGTAATGAGAAGGTTAAATAACGAGTACTTCAAGGCCTACTAATAATGGTATGACTTCTGCGATGCAAATGTACGAAATTAAATACAAATTTCTAAATGAAGCGCTTCTGAAGAGCCTGAAATACAGAACGATAACACGAATCGCGGAGAGTGCGATGAACAGGTAAACGAGCAGGTCAAAATAGCTGCTTTGATAGTAACCGATACCGGCAAATACAACAATGATCAGGATAAAAAGCAGTGCTCCGTAGATCAGCGACATACGCATGTAATCAAGCATATGCATCAGGCGTAGCTGCCTTAGTCTGAAGAGCGCCCCAAAAATCATGACGATCAGGTACTTGACCCATATTGTTCCAAATACCAGCAAAGAAGTCTGTCCCCATAGCAGCATATATCCACTGAAAGTATTCTGCTGAAAGTCCAGATAAGGAATGTCTATCTGGATCATGGCTGTTGTAGTAGATACCAGAATGATGAACAGAAAGCCGAGCAGCAGACAATGCTGTACCAGAAATACAATATGTGCTTCGTTGATCAGCCTGACTCTCGTATTATCCTCCCGTACTTTAAGCGAAAATACGCGCGATAAACTGAATAGATTACTGAATATCCTCGGATACTGATTGATCAGTATTGCATAAAGGACAAGCAGAACAAGTATTCCTATAGTAAAGAAATCAGCCAGAACCGCATCATTCCGTTTAAACACCTGATTTGCACTGAGCTGGTCTCCGCCAGAGCGCTCCTGTACTATCCACATGCCAACTTCCTCAAAATCCCTGTTTTGCTGATAGACGGAAACAAGCAGGTTTTCCTGCTCATGTACCCGGGCCAAACTGTCGATACTTAGCTTAACACAAGCTGCCTCCTGACTGAAAGAGGCGATCTTTTTTCCGGTAAGCACTGCACTGCCCGCCGGCATACAGATAAGCAACTGGCTACCGCTAAAGCGTGACAGATTAAGCAGCACACCCAGCAAAGGTACATCTGCCATACTTTTGTCTATGTAGGGAACATAGCGGTTATTCGCGTCTAAAGTGATCCATTCCCGGTTCAAATCCTTGATAACCTCATACTGCTCGCGCCAGCTGTCAGGCAAAGGCTTGCTACTGAGCAGTTGAAATGTCAGCATGAGCAACAGGAATGTAAAGCAAAATTTTCTCATAAGAATATCTACCAAACTTGCAGACTCTGTGGGTTTCGTACATTAATTATACCGCAAATGTAATAGGGACAAGGTCTGTAATTATTCTTTCATGTAATAATTTCCCGCCAAACCTGATCCAGTATTTTCTTAAAAGCGACTGATATAACCAAAATGTATTTTTGATAGCGACAGGTTCCAGGCATTGCCCTCTGATTTGCCTAAAGCATATGCCAGGTTGAATACTCCGGCATTAGTAGTAAAGCTAATGCCTGCCCCCAGGCCGGCAGGTGTGTCATTGTATTTATTCTCCGCAAGTTTGTATCCAAGCCAGGCCTGATCATAAAACACATAAAGATAAGACTGTTCATCTCTCTCCTGCTCCAGCAACAGTCGGGCTTCAAAGTTGGATAAGGCATAGTAAGATGCAAAAAAGAAATTGTCATTAAACCCTCTGAGGGATTGTATCCCCCCCAGACGGTACAGTTCGTTCAGAAATAAAGATTCTGACTCTATAAAAGCCGCACTGAAGCGGTGATAAAAAGTAAACAGCCTTCCTGCCGGATGGTATTGCCTGACAGCAATCTGGGCATAAGGTTGCCATATTTTTTCTTTTCCTGATTCTGTGGCACCTGCTGCAATCCGCTTTCTGCCAACTCCACCACTTCCGGATAGATAAAATCCATGAGAAGGGAAAAGCACATCATCCAGTTTGCTGTATTGAAAGGTAAGGGCTACATTGAGCGTGCTAAAGTCACTCATTTGTACGGAAAAGGGATCTGCTGACGCTGGCATTTCTCCCAGCAGGCTACTGGTCTGCCATTCGGTACTTATCCCAATACTCCCACTGTTGATCAGGGGAAAGGAGAATTGAAGGCCCAGCTTTCGGTTCAGAAAGAGGGTATCTTCTTTTAATAACTGAAAAGAAAAAGCTGTCTGCAGGGGAGTGCGCAAAAAATAAGGGTGCTGGTATGCTATGGACAGTTGCTGTGATGCAGTTTGTAACCTCTGCCACTGCAGGGCAAACTGTTTACCGCTGCGCATGAGGTTATTCAACATAATCTCTGCCCTACCGGTGAGTAGTATTTTCCCTGCCTCATTCTCATTGGGCAGAAAATTAACTAAACCATCCACCTGGTTACTTTCTCTATCTGATAGTGTAAGATGCAACTCAGCTTCATCATTTTGAAAGCGAACATCCACAGTGTCTTCCAGGATGAGATACGGCAATGAACGAAGTTTGGCACTAATCTGCTGCAATTTTCTTTCACTATACGGACTGCCTTCCTGAATTCTAAGCTGAGTAGCGAGGAAATCAGCCTTCACCTTATCTGTTCCGTGGATATACAACTTACCAAAAGTGATGAAAGGCCCTGGCAGATAATATATTTCGGCTTGTAGCTGCTGCCCTATCATCTCTATCTCAGCCAATTGCACAGATGCAAAAGGAAAGCCTTCATCTTCAGAAGCCTCCAGTACCCGCTCTATCAAAAGCTTTATATCCTGGTAACTGAATGGACGGTTAAGAAAAAACCGCTCCCTGAAGCCAGACTTCTCCTGCAGTATCGGATCCAGATTACCTGCTGAAAGATAGGCCCACTCGTAGCGATCTCCCAGCAATAGCCTGACTTCCCAATGATTAGTGTCCTTTCTGATCGGATGCTCAGCCCTGGCAGTAAAATAGCCATCCATCTGTAACTCGCTGATTAGATTATTTATCGCAAGGCTTACACTGCTGCTATCAGGTTGTCGAACTGACACAGTATACCTCTTGAGTATCTTCTGATCCTCGGGACTACCCAAAATGATCAAATGCTGCCCTATGGCCAGGTTTACCAGACCACAAATGAGCAGCATCGTGAAGAGTAAAAAAAGAGATAAGTATCTGAGCATCAGCGAGAATACGAAGCAAATGATGTACCATTGTAAAGCTCCGTAAAAAAGCCAGTAATTTCAAGATTTTTAGGACTGGGGTGCCAACTGTTATTGTTAAAACCCTTTTTCTAACTATCCGGCCAAAACATCAGCTACTTGAAAAATTCATTGGTATAGAGCATAGAACTATCAATCTGCCCATGGTTCATCGGTACGCCATCTTCGTCTTTCAGAATCTGGTGACTGATCATCCAGTCAATGAAGTTGACCCAGCGCTGACCTTCCATAAAGCCCCAGCGGCCATTAGCTGTCAAAAGAGCCGGTTGTATCATCTTCAGGGAATCAGTGATAAAATCCAGATTTTTAAATTCAGGCTGATCTACGTGCTCATGCAGGACTTTAGCTGCCTTGTCAGGATCGTCATACACATCGCGCCAGCCCCTTTCGGTAGCCTGTAGGAACACTCTCAATGCTGCATTTTCATCATTGATGAAGTCCTGGTGCGAAATAATCAGGGGCGAATAGCCGTAAGGCACACCATAATCTGCCATCCGGAAGGCATGGTACTGCAGGTTGTCATGTTCGTATTTGGCTTTAACACCTTCCCAGGGCAGGAAAACCCAGGTAGCGTCGGCTTTCTTTTCTACCAGGTTATCCCACATGGAGAGCATTTCCGGATTGGTGATCTCCAACTCGCCTTTGCCTCCATCATTCTTCACCATCTGCCGTACGATGTCGTTTTCAAAGCGTGCATTGTAGGAGGCAAAGCGCCTGCCGTCCATCTGTGCGGGCCGCTCAATGCCGCTGTCTTTCAAGGCTACGATGGCGCTGGTATCTTGCTGCAGATTGGCGGCAATGGCCAGCAGGGGCGTTGGGTCTTTGCGCATATTGAAGCTGATGACACTTTCAGATGGGCTAATCGCCAAATGTACTTGCTTCTGCGCCAGCTTTTTGGCGGGTGTTACTTTATAGTTGTCATCAGCCGGATTGATAATTTCCAGGTTCAGGTTATCGTCCTGGTAGTAACCTTTGGCATCAGCGATCAGTATGCCGGCGTGTAGTGTATTGGGTGTCCAGTCTAGTGCTAGTTTTAAATGCATAA
>CAZFFW010000027.1:0-42195 GCA_964518125.1 uncultured Porifericola sp. | reverse complement strand
CTGCTGGAAACCTCCGCTCCTATCGGCATCCGCGCCAATACCGCAGTAGGCCTGGATTTCGGCCTGCTCTTTGACAACCGCAACAACCTGATGAGCACCACCACCGGCATACTGGCCGATTTTCGGCAGCAGATTCACCGTAAGTTTATGGGTAGCGATAATAACTACTCGCTGAGCAAGCTGGATGTACGGGCTTACTGGGCGCCTTTTGAGCAGAGAAGTGATATCCTGGCCCTTCAGCTTTTCGCCTACCTAAGCTTTGGCGATACGCCCTTCAACGAACTGGCGCCATTGGGTGGTGATATGATCATGCGCGGCTACTACCAGGGCCGCTACCTTGACCAGAAGCACATTGCCACACAGGCAGAATACCGGATGCGGGTGTGGAAGAAGCTGAGAGCCGTAGCTTTTGCCGGAGTAGGCGATGTATCTCCTGCATTCAATACGTTCAGGCTACAAGAACTTAAGTATTCGCTGGGCGCAGGGCTCCGCTATGAAGTCCTCCCGGAAGAAAACCTGAATGTCCGATTTGACTTTGCAGTGGGCAAGGATACGCAGAATTTTTATATCAATATTTCTGAGGCTTTTTGAAGAGGGTGCAGCCATGCCGCCTGAAATGATGCGGGCGGAACGCCCTGACAACTGTCACCCTGCAGGAGCGGGGCGACTGGGTTGAGTGACTATGATACACAAAAATAGCTCGTGGGAGCACGAGCTATACATTGGTAAAAATAGCAACTTACAGAAGCATTAAAGACCACTGAAGGAGCCAAATATCTTACCCAGCAGACCCTTGGATCTCTGTTCTGGTACACGCAGTTCTTCTTCAGGCTTCAACTGACGCCACACTTCACTCCAGCCGGGAAAGCCCCCCAGGTTACGGTCGTCAATGTACAGATCAGCTACAATCTTAGGGCTGTCATCAGGATCCAGCACTTCACCGGGATAGTTACTGTTGACGGCATAGAACTCTACTCCATTTTTCTTGCAAAACTCTACAGCTTCCTCCAGACTTTTGCCCCTACGGCAGGTCCAGAGGATCAGCTTATGCCGGTCTTTGTGTAGCGCTTTCAGCGTCTCAAACGCAAAAAGTTGTTCTTTTCCGATTCTGGGATAGGCATCTTCTACAACTGTCCCATCAAAATCTACCGCAATGATCATGTATATTTTTATTTAGCTGATGTGGTTAGCACAAATCTAAGAAAATACAGCACTATAAAAAAATTTTGCTTTTAAGGCTGCTCTATGATAACGTGAATTTTCTCAGCATAGTTTACCAAATACAAAAGCGGAACATGTAGAAACACCTTCCGCTTCGCTTTGCTGCTTGTGCCGGTCCCTTATGCCAGGCTGATTTCATCGTCAAGGTACACGTCCTGCACAGCATTGATGATTTCCACGCCTTTATCAAAAGGTTTCTGAAATGCCTTACGCCCTAATATCAGGCCGATACCACCCGCGCGCTTATTGACTACTGCCGTTTCTACAGCATCTTTCAGGTCCGACTGCCCCGACGCGCCTCCTGAGTTGATCAGACCAATTTTGCCCATATAACAGTTGGCCACCATGTAGCGGGTCAGGTCTATGGGATGATCGGTAGTAAGCTTGTCGTACATATCAGGATGGGTCTTGCCAAAATTTAAAGCTTTAAAGCCTCCGTTAGTTTCCGGCAATTTCTGCTTGATCAGGTCAGCCTGTATGGTCACGCCGATGTGGCAGGCCTGACTGCTGATGTCCGTGGCATTGTGGTAATCTTTACCGTCCTTCTTAAAGTCATTGTTACGGGTATAGCACCAGAGAATCGTTGCCATGCCCAGTTCATGCGCATATTCAAAGGCTTCGGCTACTTCCTGTATCTGCCGGTCCGATTCTTCTGAGCCGAAGTAGATCGTAGCGCCTACTGCTACCGCACCCAGGTTCCAGGCATCTCTCACTGAGCCAAACATGATCTGGTCATAATTATTGGGATAGGTCATGAGCTGGTTATGGTTGATCTTGACGATGAAGGGGACTTTGTGCGCATACTTGCGCGAATTCTGCGCCAGCACACCAAAGGTAGTCGCTACGCCACTACAGCCTGCTTCCATCGCCAGTTTGATGATATTCTCGCCATCAAAATAGATCGGGTTGGGTGCAAAGGAAGCTCCGGCCGTGTGTTCTATCCCCTGGTCTACCGGCAAAATGGAAATATGGCCGGTTTTGCCCAGCCTGCCGTAGTCAAACAGTTGCTGCATACTGCGCAGTACCTGTGGTGAGCGGTTAGACAATCCCAGGCTCTGGCTTACGTACTCTGGTCCGGGTTGCATGATATCTTCTTTGGAAAATGTCTGGCACTGATGAGACAAGAGGTTTTCTGCCTTATCGCCTAGAATCTGCATGGTTTTGCTATCAGGCATGGTGAATAGGGGTTTGGTGAAAAAATATTGTGCTTAAAAAAATATCGGCTTTTCTTAAAACTATTGCTGTTTTTGAGCCGAAAAGCCATGTACTCTGTAAGACTATCCTGGCGGTTTCTTGTTTTTTTAAATCAAATATAGTTTATTGAACAAACGTTCATTTATTCCGTAAAACCAGCTATGACCACCAAAGAGAAGATTATTAACACGGCGCTCCGGCTGTTCAGCCAACATGGCTATGAAAAGACTTCTATCCGGGAAATAGCCCGGGAAGCAGACATATCCCTCGGACTGATGTACAATTATTTTAAAGGCAAAGAAGCCCTGCTTGAGGCCATCTTTATGGGAGGTATCAAGGATATTGAGGACTCTTTTGCTTTCCCCAGAGATACGGTTGAACCCCTGCGTGCTTTGGTAGAAAATATTTTCCGCATTCTGGAAGAAAAACGGGACTACTGGCGACTGCTGCACAGCATCCGCATGCAGCACAATTTGCTGGTAAGGTTTGCGGAAAAGCAGGAAGCAACCAACAATTTTATTCTTACAGAAATCAGCCTGATACTGGAGGAAATGGGCTATGCGCATCCCATGCAGGAGGCAATCCTGCTCTATGCTTCCATTGATGGCATTGCGGCGCATTATTTTATCAACAACAAATATCCTGTTCACCGCATTGCCGCACTGCTGGTGGATAAATACCCAAACCTGAAAAACCATGATGCACAACATTAACCCACAACTTTTTCCCTTTCAGCCTCATTACTTTGAAAGTTCGGCTGGCCGGATGCACTACCTGGATGAGGGCCAAGGTCCCGTACTGCTGATGGTCCACGGCACACCGGCCTGGTCGTTCAGCTACCGCCACCTGGTCCGGGAGCTGAGCCAAAACTACCGTTGCATTGCTGTAGACCACCTGGGGTTTGGCCTGTCCGACAAGCCCAACGAGGCTGATTACGCACCCAAGGCGCATGCAGAGAGACTGGAGGAACTGATCGCTCATTTGCAGCTTAAGAACCTAAGCCTGCTGGTGCACGACTTCGGCGGCCCGATCGGGCTCAGCTATGCCTTGCAAAAGCCGGAAAGTGTCAACAAAGTCATCATCTTCAACACCTGGCTGTGGTCGCTGAATGACTATCCGGATATTGTCAGAGGTGCTACAATTGCCGGAAGCTGGCTGGGTAAGCTACTGTACCGCTACTTTAACTTTTCTCCCAAAGTGCTGGTGAAGCAGGCTTTCTATGACAAAAGTAAGCTTACCAAAGAAGTGCATCGCCATTATACGGAGGTATTTCCTGATGCCGGCAGCAGAAGTGCTCCTTATGCTTTTGCAAGGCACCTGCTCGCCAGCCGCGACTGGTACGATCAGCTTTGGAAACAGCGGGAAGTACTGCAAAACAAAGAAGTGCTGGTCATCTGGGGACAAAAAGACCCGCTACTCCCTTATGCTTTTCTACAACGTTGGAAGAAGACTTTACCAGCTGCTGAATTTCATGAGTTGCAGGCAGGGCATTTTGTACAGGAAGAAAAACCGGAAGAAGCTGTGAGTTTCATCCGGCAGTTTCTGTCAAAGGGCGTAAAAGAAGAACAGCAATAAAAATAAAAAGCGGTTTGTAGGGGTACAAACCGCTTTTATTAGTAAGCAGAATCGGGCCAGAGGTGTTCCACACCGGGCCCTTACCGATAATCGTAACGATGCCGGAGCATCGCGAATGTTAGAATAAAAAACCAGCCGCCAGCGTCCCGCTGGTGACTAATATCTTCCTCGGCCTCTGGCCGAATGTCCCAACTTTGGCAAAGCTCAGAGCTTTGCCAAAGTTCCTTTAGTTTACTCAAAAACTTCCTCCACCGGCTGGCCGGTAGCGCCGTCGGGCAGGGCGATGTTGAGCAGCATGGCCACGGTTGGCGCTATGTCGGTGATGCTTTGGTACTTCACGCTTGATCCTGGCTTGACGTTCCAGCCGAAGAAAAGCATGGGCACGTGCGTATCATAGTTGTAACCGGTACCGTGGGAGGTCCCCTGGTAGCGGCTGCTGTTCAGGTAGCCCGGTTCGATAATGAAGAGCACATCGCCCGAGCGCTGGAAGTTGTAGCCCATCTGCAGCAGTTGCCGCTGTCCACGAGTGTATTCGTTTTCGCGCATATTCGCTGCGGTATAGGTTTCTTTGATACCCCGGAAGTCCAGCAGGCGGTTGGCTACATATTGCTGCATTTCCTGCAGATCTTTGCCTTTTTCCTCAATCAGGTCGTGGTTCAGGATGATCTGACTACTGGCATGTTCTACCCACTCACCTTCACCATATTTTTCCTCCAGATCCTGGTTGATGATGTTACCAATCTTGGAAATCTCAAGGTAACCGCCGGGCATTTTAGCATCCACCAGCAGCTTGGGTACGTCCACCACGGCATGGTCGGCGGTAAGGAAAACGAGGTACTCATTTTCACCTACCTGCTGATCCAGCAGCTCAAAAAACGCAGCCAATTCCCGGTCCAGGCGCAGGTAGGTATCTTCCAGCTCTTTGGACTGCGCTCCAAAATTGTGCCCTATATAGTCAGTAGAAGAAAAGCTGACTGCCAGGAAATCGGTAATCTCATCCTGGCCCATTTGCTCGGCATCCAGCGCAGCTTTGGCAAAGTCCAGCACCAGTGTGTTGCCGAAAGGGGTTGTACTTAGCAGTCCAAAGCTATTACTGTTTTTGTTGAGCTCCCCCAGGTCGTAGGGAAATTCCTCCTGGTCAGCAAAGCCCACTTCATAGTCGCTGGCATCATCTGCGCTGGCCGTATATTGTTCAATAGGCAGCAGCGGGCTCCAGGTCTGACTGAGATATTTGGCGGGTAGCTTCTGCGCGTTAAATTTCTTCACCCATTCCGGTAACGCATCCATATAAAACGTAGAGGTCATCATTTCGCCGCTACTGCCATCGTACCAGTAAGCACCATCCGCACGATGACCGGCCGGCAGCGCAGAGCCCCGGTCTTTGATGGAAACACCAATCACTTTAGCCCTGCCCTGGGTGGCCATCTTGAGCTGGTCGGTGATGGTGGTACTGAGCATATTACGGGGAGATATCTGGCCTTCTCCCGCTGATCCACCTACGGCCGAAACGGTAGTGTCCTCGGCGCAGTAAACGGTCCGCTCCAGTTCGCGGCTGTACCAGTCGTTGGCGATGATGCCGTGGGTGGCGGGTGTCGCGCCGGTGTACACCGATGCGTGGCCGGGACCAGTATACGTTGGGATGTAGTTGTAATGGGCATTACGGGCCATGAAGCCTTCATTGATCAGGCGCTTAAAGCCGCCTTCTCCAAACTGGTCATAAAAGCGCAGCAGGTACTCCTGGCGCATCTGGTCTACTACAATACCTACTACCAGCTTAGGCCGCTGGCCGGGATCGCTACTGGTACGGAAGGCAGACAACAGACTTATGCTGCTAATGGCTGCCAGGGCCAGTAAAATTTTTCTGAACATATTGCTAGCTGTTTTTCTGAACATGGTTTTGAGAAGCCGAATTGGTAAAGAACCTAAACAGGGCTTCAAATATCTGATTCTTTTTGGCAGAATCCAGCTTTTAACAAAAAAAGCAGCCCGCAAAGTTTGGTTTAACGATTCGATAATATTTTCATAAGCCTACACCGGCCAGGGAATCACCCTGGCTCGCTCAGCCCAGCTTTGCCACATAATGGACATTTCGCTGACGATTTCAGGATATTCCGCCGCCAGGTTGTTGGTTTCGGTACGGTCTTTTTCCATGTCGTATAGTTCCCAGGCACCTTCCCGGCCTTGAGCTACCAGTTTCCACTTGCCGCGTCGCACAGCCCGATTGCCCTCATGTTCAAAGTAGATGGCCTCCCTGGCCAGCCCTCCTCCGGCAAAGGCCGGCCTCAGGCTCAGGCCTTCCATGTGCTGGATACCATGCCCCTGGTATACTTTAGGATAATTCGCCTGCCCCACATCTACGCAGGTGGCCATGATGTCTATCAAATGTCCGGGTACCTGCCGCCATTCTCCCTGCGCCTGTATGCCAGTAGGCCAGTGGACGATCAGGGGCGTAGCGATACCTCCCTCATGAACATAATGCTTATAGAGCCGAAAGGGCGTATTAGAAGCATTGGCCCAGGGTCGACCATAGCTCTGGTAGGTATTTTCCGCTCCGGGCATCATATCTCTATGCTCATTACCGAGTATCACCGGCGCACCGCTGCGGGTTTTTTCAGGAATGAAAAGCTGTCGTCCCCAGCCCTCACCCAGTTCTTCGGCGCAGCCGCCATTATCAGCCAGGAAGAAGATGAGCGTATTCTCCAGTACGCCTTTCTGCTCCAAGGCCTCAATAATTTTACCGATGCCCTGGTCCATTCGGTCTACCTGTGCGGCGTAGACTTCCATCCGGCGGGCCTGCCAGTCTTTGTTCTCAGCCTCTTCCCAGGCTGGGATCATTTCATCTCTTCCGGTAAGCTTCCAGTCCGCTTCAATGATACCCATTTGCTGCATACGGGTCAGCCGTTCTTCACGCAATTTGTCCCAGCCCATATCGTAGCGGCCTTCATAGCGTGCAATATCTTCGGGCAGGGCGTGCAGCGGCCAGTGTGGCGCAGTGTAGGCCACATAAGCAAAAAAAGGCTTATCCTCCTTGTGTTCATTGATAAACTGCACCGCTTTACTGCTAATCTTATCGGTATAGTAAAAATCTTCCGTATCCGGCTCGGTAGGTTCGTTGCCATCAGTCAGGGTGATGGGATCATAAAAACTGCCGGCGCCCAGGATGGTGCCATAAAATTTTTCAAAGCCGCGCTGCATAGGCCAGTTATGTTTGGAGGTCAGGCTATCGCCACTCCACTGCCCCATGTGCTTGGTGACGTGCCACTTGCCGCTCATATAGGTCGCATAGCCCGCTCCTTGCAGCACCTCGGCGATGGTCACGCTTTCCTTATTCAGATCGCCCCGGTAGCCATCGGTACCACGGTCATCGGTCATGCCGCCCACTCCCGCCTGATGGGGATAGAGGCCGGTCATGAGACTGGCACGGGTGGGGCAGCAGCGGGCGGTATTGTAGAATTGAGAAAAGCGCAGGCCGTTGGCAGCCAGGCTGTCAAGATGCGGAGTATTAATTTCTCCGCCGTAGCAACCGATATCCGAGTAGCCCATATCGTCGGCCATGATAAGCAGGATGTTAGGCCGCTCAGGTCGGGTGTTCGCTGTCTGGGCAGATTCAGCAGCCGGTTTGTTTTCGCAGGCAAAAAGCAGGCAGAGGCTGCTGATGCAGAGATAGTAAAGTCTTCTTGGAAGGGCTTTAGGCTGGTGCATATACTTTCAGGTCATATTCTCAAAAATGCTCAAACGAGCAGGCTAAAACCATAATTTATCATTTTTTTGACAAAAGCACACTGCCTGATGAAAATTGATGAATCAGTGGAGAAACAAAGTCTCTTCATCTGAAGTTATAGCTGCATTCACTTCAAATCCTACAGCTTTATGTCCAAAGATTTTCTTTATGCCCTGCTGGCCGGTGTGGCCTACATTTGTGTGGTATCTTATGTAATTTTTGATGTTGCTGACGTCCTGAACGGTAGTATCACCGAACAGAGGTTTTTCGTTCCTCTTGCGCTGGGAGGCCTTGTCTTTACCGGGATGGTGTATTACCTGGTGAAAAACGAAAAAAGCGAAAAGGAAGAGATATAAAATTGTGTAACCTTCTGGTTTATGCCTTGCTCAATAAGTGAGGTGCATTTACAAGCCGATCTCATTGTACCCACTGCTTGAGCGTCAGTAGTTTTTGCCTGTACATCATGCATCCTACGGCTAATCAAAGGGTTTATGAAAATAAGCAGCATATTAAGACTTTGGTGGATCAGGCGCTTGTGAATTCACATCAAACTGTTTCTGGATTACCTGGATAAAAGCATTTTGGAAAATATTCCAAACTGCTACAGATATATCAGTATCCATTTTCTCTATACTGCCTTTTATCGGTACTTTGCTAGCTATTCTTTCTTTGGGTTGATTTTCAATCACTTCTGAGCCCAATCCTACGAGAGCCTCCCATATTTTTCCAAAAAAGCCCCTCTCCTCTTTTACATCTTTTTCATAGTCAAATACTTCCAAATCTTCAAAAAAAGGCTTGATATACCCCTCCACTAGCTCATTTTCAATGTTCATTTCTGATAACATAGAAAAATAACCCTTCTGTACATCCACGTGAGCGTATGCTTCAAATACATGGTTGAGTGCCGTAAGGTCAATTGTATCCAGCTGTAGTTTAGCATTAAATTCAGGCACTTTTTGGAGTAGGTTAAGGTTCATGCTTACTTCCAGCCTGCCTCCTCCAAGGGTTTCTGCTCGGGCCGAGAGCGCTGTAGGAAGGCGTACGCTTTTGTCTTGGACATTGCTGATATTTACCACCAGCATATCAAGGTCTTTAAGATAAGTATCAAGTTGAAGGCTTGCCGAAGGATCGCTGTAAGTAATGTTTCCCTGTCTTACTTCAAATCTATTGATCGTTAGCGGTATGAGCTCCTGAATTTTTTCTGTCCAATTGTTGACTTCGGCGGTATCAGACACTACATCCTCAGAAGGCCCAGCCACATAGTTAATGACAGGCCGGAATACTTTGACCTCACCTACTAGCTCACCATCAAAAAGCGCCTTCCAGTCTACCGATAGGTCTAATGTATCTATTTGAACAAAGGGAAGTAGCGTATCTCCTTTCTTTTGTATGTCAATCCCTTCTACTCGGTAGGCTCCTCTGTACAGGTGAATATCCACATCCCTGATGCTGCCCTGGTAGCCTTCAAGCTGCTGCAGTTTTTTATTCACAAAGTTTTCTACAATTGGCTCAAGTAAGAGGTGTAACAGGAAAAAAATTCCCAGCAATATGCCCAGGCTAATCCATATCCTTTTCATAGTTAAAAAAATAAACTTGTGAGGATAGTAACCCTATTTTTTACAGATAGGTTTTAAATATTCTGATGCTCTTAATTTTATATATAGCTGTTTTATGGCGCTATACACTTACCCATATATCAGGGTATGTCAGTGGCTTGTTAATATAGATATTCCTTGAGCCTCAGGGCGTTGCGGACAGCATTACCGCCTCCGTCATTGTTGAAGTAGGCGAAAACTTCCTTGCCCATACCCTGCCATTCGCGGATGCGGTCGGCCCACCAGCGGAGGTCTTCGTCCGAATAGGAGCCGCCGTAGAGGTGATGGTGATCCGGCCCGTGCAGGCGAATGTATACAAAAGGTGCGGTGGTCCGCAGCATACAGGGCAGGTAAGCCCCACTCATGATACAATACGCCACCTGGTGCTGTTCCAGTAACTGGAAAATCTCCTCCTGATGCCAGCTGGGATGTCGCAGTTCTACCGCGGTGCGCATCCACCAGGGAATTTTGTCCAGAAAATAAGCCAAGCGGTCATAGTCATATTCCATGAGGGGCGACAGTTGTACCAGCAGAATGCCGCGCCGGTCCAGCAGGCCGTGCCAGCCAGTCTGAATTGTCTGCAGCCATTTCTCGGGGCCATACAGTTTTTTGGCGTGTGTCAGTCCACGGGGTGCTTTGACCGTCATCAGGAAACCTTCGGGTAGTCTTTTGCGCCAGCTTTTAAATGTAGACAGGCGGGGCCAGCGGTAATAGCTGCTGTTGAGTTCTACCGTGCTGAACTTTTCCAGGTAAAAAGACAGCCTATGATAAGGAGGTGTACCATAGGGATACAATACACCATCCCAATGATCGTAGCTCCAGCCGGATGTACCTATATGAACAGACATAGAAAAAAATGGTCAAAAAGCTGTTGGGAAAACAGGGAATTCAGCAAAAAATAAAGCCCGAACGTTAGTACGGGCTTTCTATGTTTAGGTAGTCTAGTGTAATCAAATTAATATCTGCAGTTTTATTTGCGGATATTAGTACGATGTCATAAACATACGATTTTTTATTCAGAATACAAGACAATAAGCAGTATCTAAACCTGCCGGTGGTAAAATTTTTCTAATTTCTTCCCGATCTTCAGGTGCATACCAAGCTGAATTGTTGAAATGAACCACCCGCACTATTTTTTCTCCCTGCGCATCAAGCAGAAAAGAAAGCGAATTTCCTGCCTATTAGTATTGCTGGCGATCTCCTATACATAGCGATTGTCCGGGTGTTACGACCAATCCCCCTGTTTACCAATCTCATCCCACCCTCAGTGATCCGGCTCTTCCTCACAGGGTAATCGGTAGACAGAAACACTACTATTATTCTGTTTTTTGAGGAAATATCCCCACTCTTAAGCCGATACCCAGGCTAAGGCTGCTCAGGTCGTTATTGTTTACCGTATCAGGCAGCTCGTCGCTACTGACGATTCGGTACTGTATGCCCGCTACCGCCTGTATCCAGGGGCTAAAGGCATACGTGATCTGCACATGAGGCTCCGCTACGAATAGGTCACTACGCAGACTACGACCGTCTTCCTGTTCTGTCTCAAATCGTCCACCCCCGATGAGTGCTCCGCCCACTACCTGCCACTGCTGACTGAGCGGCAGGTTATACTCGGCTACAAAGCCGCTATAGCCCATGCCGTAGGTGGCTGCATTGCCTTCTGCCTGCACATCAATATCCTGTACCGTACCGAAGCCTCCGGCACCTATCATCAGCCGCTCATTGAGCAGCCAGCCTCCGTAGCCTCCGATGAGGACATTCCCACTGCCGTTGACCTGACTGTGGCGCAGCTGTACAGCTCCGTAGCCCGACATATAGCATTGCTGTGCATGGGCCGCCAAAAAGCTGAGCAGACACATTGTTGTAGTAAGGATGACCTTTTTCATACTGTTAGATTTAGTGGTGAATAAGTTTTTTTTCATCTTCTGCCTGGGATGCAAATGCTTTTTGCCACTTTCTCCGGTATTTGTAAAAAAATAGATGAGCGACAATCATCACCGCAAAAGTGGCCAGACCTACCATACCAAAAAAGGGGCTTTCCGGTATCCTCGTCAGCATTTCGGAGACAAATGCGGCATATAAACCAATGACTGACCAGTACATAAAGGAGAAGTGGAGCGATATGTATCGGTTGACCGGCTGCTTCAGCATTAACGGTAACATACCGCTCAGCAGCGTGGCAAAGCTGACGATTGCCAGTATGTGGAATAGGCCAAAGCCACCAAATAGTCGATAAATGCTAAAAGCGGTGATGATCACCCCCAGCATACTGGCACTGTAGACATAGCCGATCTGCCGGTGCATGCGGGTGCCTTTTTTCATCCATAGCACCTGCGTGCCGCTAGCCAGCGCTACTACTGATGCAAATAAATGAAGACCACCGATCCAGTCGTGAAATAGTAAGTCCATATTTTATGCATTATTGGGTTTCTGGTTGATATAAGTCTGCAGGGCATTCACGTATACTTCAAAAGCCTCTACCCCCTGCTGCGTAATGCTGCATTTGGTTTGGGGATAATTATCCTTGAAGTTTTTCTCCACCTCTATATATCCGGCATCTTTCAGTTTATTGATCTGTACGCTCAGGTTGCCGGCAGTCGCTTCTGTCTTTTCTTTGATATAGGTAAATTCCGCTTCCTCCACGCCTACCAGCAGCGAGACAATGGCCAGCCGGAGCTGTGAGTGTAGCAAAGGATCAAGTTTTTCAAATCCAGCCATGTTCAGGATGTTTTTACCAAATACCCCGGAATCAGGTAACTCACCACCATTGACAGAGCTAGTAACAGCAGTTGCATATCAAAGCTGACATAGAAGGCCGTCAGCGCAATAATCCAGTTGAGTATTCCGCCAATCATCAGTGGCCGAAATTTGAAAATCACTCCTGACATATAGGTGCCAATGCCAAAGAGCATGATTAGGAATGGGTAGGCGATATCATAGCCTACTACCGTAGCAGCCGCAATCAGGCTGATGAGCGTTCCGGCAGATACCGCAATCCAGATATTACTGATAAAGCGGTCCACGTAGGTTTTTACTCTGCTCTCCCTCTTATGCTTACGGGTTCTCAGCCATGATGCTACGCCCCCCAAGATCATCAGGAGCCATACGATATAGGGGTGCTCGTAGCCTACTTTGAGCAGGATGAAATGGCCCAGGCTGGCAACCAGCGTCAGCCAGCCCCAGATCAGGTAGTAAAAACGGTCGTTCCGTACGTCTTTTTTGGCATTGGCGATCATCGTCTGGATCACCTGCATGGAATCTTGTTCTGTGAATGTGGATTGGTTCATTTGATTTAATTTTACGCTAATATAAAGTAGTTTACGTTATAAACTAAATTATGTTGCAAATTTATTTAGCACTATAGTCCGGCTGCCATTGTTATCCAAAATACCAACGTACTTGAACACCAGAAACTATTATAGCCAAAGCCATCATACCCAAAATCTTATTCTCCCGTACAATAATTCACTGACCTTTTACGACTGAAAATTATCATGGAAGCAATATCAATCACAACATTAGCCGATAGGCGTGAACTGGAAATAGAGCACACCGTGCGCAAAGAGCGTAAGCGATTGCTCAATTTTATCCGCCAGCGTGTACCTGACCGTGACGATGCCGAAGATATCCTGCAGGATGTCTTTGTACAGTTTACGCAGGCTTACCGCAAAATAGAATCTATAGAGCGGGTGACTGCCTGGCTTTTTCGGGTGACCCGCAATAAAATCGCTGATCTCTACCGCAAGAAAAAACCGGAGACTTTCAGTAATATGCGTAGCCGCGATGCGGAAGACGATGAAGCCCTGAGCCTGGAAGACCTGCTCCCCAACCTGAATTTTGACCCGGAAGACAGTATGATGCGGGACGTGATCTGGGAAGCGCTGGAAGCTGCCCTGGAGGAAATGCCTGCCAAGCAGCGGGATGTCTTCGTGATGCATGAATTTGAGGACATCAGCTTCCGGCAGATGTCAGAAGTATCCGGTGACTCCATCAATACACTGCTCTCCCGCAAACGATACGCGGTACAATTTTTAAGAAAAAAGCTGGAAAATATTTACAAAGACCTGGAGTCATGAAAATCAAGTACATACTCAAATTCATACTGTTTGCCTTCGCCATTGTGCTGGCCTTCAGCTTTGCGGTCATGCTGCTCTGGAACTGGCTTATTCCTGCAATATTTAACGGCCCTCAGATCAATTTCCCCCAGGCGGTAGGCTTACTGGCCCTGACCAAGGTGCTGCTGGGCTTCGGCCGGGGTGGATGGGGCGGAGGCGGCAACTATCGCCGCAGTGCCTGGAAGAAAAAGTTTGAGCGCAAGTGGGAAAATATGTCGCCTGAAGAAAAAGAGAAATTCAAGCACAGTTTTATGGGCCGCTGCTACAAAAGCAAACAGAAAGAAAAGCTGGAAACGGCATAAAGCACCAAAGACGCTCCAGGGCGTCTTTTTTTATGCTTTTATTCGCACTTAGCGGTTTTAAGCCATCACCGCCAGCATACTCAGAACCGGCACACCCAACGCCTTTTTCCCACTGATCTTGATACTACTCGCCGCGTCTTCCCGGCTAATGCCTTTGGTAAACATACGCCAGGCTATTTTTCCTTTTATTTCTACCACACAGGCGGCAGCAGTATGCCGATTATCTATCATTATCCAGCGCAACTCTTCACGCAAAAGCTGCCATTCACCGCCACCCTCACCGGTGACAACAAACCTGATCAGCGTTCCCGGCTGCGCATACACCTCGCGGTAGTGATGAGGCAAAGCACGCATGCTGGTATCCAGATAGGGAAAATACAGGTCTGCGCGATATAGGGAAGTCTCCTGCCCTACTGCATAACGAATCTGCTGCTGATGGTGCCATTTTTCGGTGTATTCCCGGGCAATATGAAACCAGTTAAGCGACGCTTCCTCCCCTGCCCAGGCTACGGAAAAGGCTGACTGCTCAAATGGATCCAGCGTCTGCAGGAAAGCTGTATACTCACTGCCTGATTTTTCCAGCCAGTCAATTAGCAGCACAGGGCTTAAGCGCCGCATCGCTTTTACCCAGTCGGCATTCAGCCGGTTGAGATAGCTTACCAGGTCATGATAGGTGTTAATATTGGCCGGGGGGTCTCCTTTATATCCGTCCCTTAGCATTGACAGGGCGCGTAGATTGCCGTCGAGCAGGTGGGCGGCTACGTCTTTAACTTTCCAGTGGGGAGCAAGGGTCTGCCGGTTCCAGTCCTGTTCTGGCAAGGAGCGCAGAAGCTCGATCAGCATCTGATCCAGTACAGGAAAAAGATCTTTGGTCAGAATCGCATGCATCCGCTTAGTCGTTAGTGTACTCGAAACCTGGCGTAATGGGTACTGGCGCCCGGTGACTGAATGCTTAGTCAGTTAGCACATTGCTGACAAATGTAGACTTAAGGATCATCCAGAGCAGGAAGAAGCCGATGGCCCATGACAGGTATATCCAGTAGTAGTCCGTGGTGTCTTTGTAGCGGGTCTCCTTGATTTCTGCTTTTTCGTATTTATCAATCAGCGTAAATACTTCCTGCAGGGCTTCTTTATTAGACACCCGGTAAAATTCCCCTTCCCCGATACGGGCTATCTCCCGCAGCGTAGTTTCGTCCAGAGAGTTTTCCACATAACGGGTATTGCCGAAAAAGTCTTTACCAAAAGGGACTTTACCCTCCTTGCCTATGGCAATGGTGTACATCTTGATCCCAAAGGCACGGGCCAGTTCGGCAGCAGTGATGGGGTCCAGGTTGCCGGCGGTATTGTCTCCGTCGCTGAGCAGCACCATCACTTTAGAGGCCTGCCCTTCACGGTCCGGACCTTCATTTGTTTCTTCCACATCCCGCATGCGGTTGGTTGCCACCGCCAGCGCACTGCCAATAGCGGTTCCCCGGCTTTCGATCAGGCTGAAATCTATATCCTCAATAAATTTGTACAGCAGTTCATAATCGGTGGTCAGGGGCGAAAGTGAATAGGCATCGCCGGAAAATACTACCAGCCCTATACGATCCTGCATACGTCCTGCAATAAAGTCTCTGGCTACTTCTTTGGCTGCCTGCAGGCGGTTGGGCTTAAAATCTTCTATTCGCATGGACTCGGATATGTCTATCACCAACATGATATCTATACCCTCGCTCCATTGTTCTACCTGCTCATTTGACTTCTGAGGGCGGGCCAGCGCCACGATCAGCAGGGCTGCCACCAGGGCAATCAGCAGGTTGGGGATAAAACGCAGAAAGGTAATGGGGCTTTGCCGGATAGCGCTTTTGGGGAAGGCGATGGGTAGCTTCTGCTTGGAGCGCAGCCCTACCAGCCAGCGGACCAGCAGCAGCAAAGGAATGGCCAGTAGCAGGTACAGGAAAAGGGGGTTCTGAAACTCAAAGTTTGAGAACGTGGCCGGCAGAAACCAGTCCGGTGAAAGCCAACTTTGATCTTCAATCGGCATTTTTTATCTCCTCTATCTTTTGTGTAAAACGCTTGTTCGTATGTTGTTCTAAATGTTCAAAGTGGCGAATAAGTTCGCCATTAGATGACTTGCCATAAATCCCCCGGTCTATGGCCCGGAGGTCGTTTTGTACGGCTTCACCACCCTGTAGCTTTACGATTTCCCTGGTCGTCAGCTTGGTGTAGGGCAAACGGTCCAGCCGCTCCATATATTGCTTCCATACAATAAGGGTGTCTTCTGAGCGACGCTTGTTGGGCGACTTACGCAGCGACTCCAATGACTTACCAAACTGCTCCTGAAAGGCTTTTTGTCCCTTTTTGAGCTGGTACAGCCGCCACTGCTGACGGATTTTTTTGCCAAACAGCACATACACCAGGGCTGCCAGCAGCAGAAAAGCCGCAATACCTACCAGCAGGTAAGGATAGTTAAACTCCAGCGGTACATCACGATACGCCTGGTTTACTTTTAGCTCGACACTATCTGGCATCTGCCTGATAACCCTATCCAGGATTACCGAGTCTATAGCGGCGTATATGGCTGTGCTATCCGCTTTACCTTCGCGGTTGGTACTAACCACATAAACCGGCAATGCCAAACTTTGAATACTATCCAGTTCAAAGGTAGTCAGCTCGTAGACCACACTATCGTAGCTGTAAAGACTGTCGGAAGTAGTAGGCGCAAAACTCCTGTCCAGGTATTCAAAGGGCGCATAATTATCATCCTCTCCCGGAAATACGACTTCCAGGTTTTTCGGGTAACGAAAGCTCAGCGTATAGGTGATCGGTTCGCCTACCTTGAGCGTATCTGCGTCGAAAGCCCCTTTCGGCCTGAGTTCCTGCGCCAGCAGCAAA
Source organism: uncultured Porifericola sp. (assembly GCA_964518125.1). Lineage (GTDB taxonomy): Bacteria > Bacteroidota > Bacteroidia > Cytophagales > Cyclobacteriaceae > Catalinimonas. The sequence continues at coordinate 25,595 of CAZFFW010000027.1, read as the reverse complement.
TTACCGGAGATACCCAGCAGGCAGAACAGCATCCACAAGCTTCTTATGCTAAGCCTCATATTACGCACTTTTCCTGGCCTTATTTCTTACCCTGAACAAATTGACCAGCTTTGGCACATAGTCCTCCTCCGTAGCGATAGGCAGGTAATCCGCCTGATGCTTACGACAGAAGTCTTCCAGGCTCTGCCGCGTGCCTGCATAAGTAGTATTCACTTTCTTCTGAAAATAGGAAGATGAGGAGTTGACCCAGATAGTCTTGCGGCTTTCTTTATCATATACCGGGATGATCCCCAGGCTGGGCAATTGCGTTTCCCGTTTGTCTGAGAGATGTACCACGATCAGGTCATGTTTCCGTGCCAGTGCTTTCAGGTTGCCGATATAGTTATCATCTATAAAATCCGATACCAGTATAATGATACTACGCCTTTTGATAATGTTCAGCAGGTAATGGATACCGGCGTTCAAGTCTGTTTTGGTAGACACAGCCTCGGTGTTGTAGAGCCTGGTGATGATCTGGTAGGCATGTTTATCGCCTTTTCCCGGCTTGACATAAGCCTCTTTCTGGTCAGAGAAACACAGCAGGCCCACCTGACTGGATTCTTTGATTGCCGAGAGGGCCAGTACACCACAGATTTCCTTACCGATATCCACCTTCTGATGACCCGGATCGCCGATTTCCTGCGACGCACTCACGTCCATCATCATATAAACAATCTGTTCTCTTTCTTCTTTATAGGTTTTTACGTAAACGCTGTGCCCTTTGGCAGTGGCATTCCAGTCAATACTCCGGATGTCATCGCCGTACTGGTACTCGCGTACGTCGTCGAAGGTGATACCGGAGCCTTTGAAAACCGAATGGAAGTCTCCCTGCATTTGTGTAGTGATTGCCTTGCGTACGGAGATTTCATATTTCCGTAGTTTTTTCAGCAATTTTCTTAGTTCTTCCTTATTGTTCATAAACAGATATATACTGTTTCCTTATATGCACGTTAAATACTTACGCTTATGATATTGCAAATTAACAAAATTATACGGTTAAGGTAGATTTGTTTTTAAGTTGCTGTACAAAGCGTAACAATCTGTAGTAGTTTGATTGTTATTACCTTAGCAATCAGCTATTTTTTTAAGTTAGTATATTTTTTCAAGTTAATCAGAAAATAACATTAGCTCTCCCGATACCAATATCTCTCATTTACCTCGCTGGGCTCAGTGGCTGTTGTACATATTTGGTGTACTGGCCTTACTGTGGCTGATTATATACATTGCTTTCCGTACTCCGGCGGTACAGGATTATCTCACCGGAATTGTAGAAGATAAGGCTTCCCAGCAGCTCAATACCAAAGTAAGCCTGGGCGGCATAGACATTGACTTTCTGGACGAAATCGTGCTCGAAGATCTTTATGTAGAAGACCAGCAGGGAGATACTTTATTATATAGCGGCAAATTCAGGGTTGCTTTTAATGCCTGGGCAGCACTTGACAAAACGATCAGCATTGATATTGTTGAGATCAGAAATACCTACATCAACCTTTACCAGATCCAGGGCAGTGATTCGCTGAACTTTGAATTCATACCCGAAGCTTTTGCCGACACCACCCAGCAGCAGCCTCAGGATACGACATCCTCTGCCTGGGCTATACAGGCGAGTGAGCTGCTGCTCAGCGATATTCGCTTTGACTATGATGCTGACAGCACTCAGATGCAGCTTGCCCTGCAAAAGCTCAACCTGCTCTTTGATAAAATTGCCCTGGAAGAAGAAATCATCAGCGCCAGCGAAATAGACATTGACGGTCTGGTATTCAGCATGCTGGTGCCGGCTACCTCTGCCGACACCACTGCACAGCAGGAAAGTGATACGACAGACAGTAACGTGATCAACCCTAGCGGCTTCACTTTTGAAGTAGGCCTGCTGACGATCGCCAACAGTAAAGTAGGCTACCAGGTGGGCCAGCAGCCTTCTGAGGATAGCCTGGCCGGGCAGATGAACTTTGAAAACCTGGCGCTTGCCGATATTCAGACTACTGTAGAAAATGTTTTTGTAGGAGCCACAGAGCTCTCGCTGGATATGCCCAATATGTCTTTTGTAGAGGCTAACAGCGGCTTTCGGCTGGAGGAATTTTCTGCCCAGGCTACGCTGGATATGCCATCGGTACAGGCAACAGTCAGGGAACTGCGCACGGCAAACTCTGAACTGAACGGTACTATAGAGTATGGTATGCAGCTCACCGATAATACGGCCGAAATGATGAACAGCATCAGGCTGCAATCGGAACTAAACGAAATGGAACTGGGCCTGCAGGATGTCAGCTACTTCAGCAATGCCCTTGAGGCTTATCCGACCCTCAGCCAGCTAAAAGCCCGCTTAAGCTGGCAGATCAGCATCGCCGACGGGCAGGGCACCCTGGACCGTCTGCTGCTGACAGTACCCGGTAAAGCGGAAGTGCTGGCGGAAGCCTCCTTCCGGGAGCTATCCGCACTGGACACTGCGGTGGACGGCTCGCCTTATGTTAATTTTCACCTGAACGAACTCACTACTGACTATGCCTTCCTGAGCACGATACTCGACGACTCCACTGCCCAATACCTGGACCGCTTTCAGCAGAAAAGTCTCTCTATGACCGCTCATGTGGAAGGTTACCTGGACAATATTGACGGCAATCTGACACTGCAGACAGGACTGGGCAGGCTGGTAGCCAATGCCAGCTACCAGGAAGAGGGAAACAGTGCAGTCATCGCGGCTGACCTCAATGCACAGCAGTTTGATATGCGCAGTATCATGCTGGCGCTAGGCAACCCTGATAGTGTAGCCAGTGCCTACGGACCACTGACCATGCAGGCAGACCTCCGTGCCGTGCCTGTTTATGGGAATGATACTACTATCCGCAGCCTCAATGCTGACCTGCTGGTACAGAATTTCACCTACAATGGCTATACCTATGAAGGGCTAAGGGTAGAGGCCAGAAAAGAACTGGATGCAGTCACTGCCATGGTAGACTATGAAGACAGCCTGCTGCAGATGCACGCAGATGCCGAAGCAGTACTGAGGGGCGCAGACAGTAAGTATAAGCTGGACCTTCAGCTGCAAAATGCCAATCTGTTCCGACTCAATCTGCTACAGGACAGCATTATCATTACGGACACCCGGCTCACGGCAGAAGCCAGCGGTAACTCTGTCCAAAACATAGAGGGTAAGCTCAAGGTCAATAATGCAGACATCATCAGGGGAGCTGAAAGATTTCAGCTGGACTCCATGGTAGTGCTGGCCGAAAAAACGGATACCAGCCAAACTTTTTCTTTTGCCTCTACCCATGTGGATGCTTCCTTGACCGGGCAGTTTGACCTGGCGCAGTTACCGGAAGCCTTCAGTAACTTTCAACAATACTACCTGTCGGCTTATGATGCACCGCTTAACCAGCAGGATACCATCCACACCTTCGGCACTAACCAGGAAATTTTTCTGGATGTGGAGATCAGGGATACGCCTCTCCTTGCGCAGGTATTTGCGCCTAGCCTGAAAGTAGTGCAGCCGGTTACGGCCAATGCTTACTTCAACAGCGAACTTAAGAAGCTCACCTTCCGGTTTTATGCACCAAACGTATTTTATGCTGATTACAATGTGGACAGCCTGCTCATCACCGCGCAGACCTCACAAAGGGCTATCAGGTTCAGTACCAAGTCTGATTTTGTGAGGATTGGCACGTTTACTTTGCCGGAGCTCAGTATAGAAGGTAATTTTTCCGGAGCTCCCAAAAAAGCTCTCCCGGATGCAAAACAAAGGCTTTTTGCTACCGAAGCCGATCTGAACCTAAAAATTGGTGCTGAAGGGGCTCCTTACCGTCTGGACCTGAATACTGTACTGAGCAGCAGTCAGGATACCATCACCGTTAGGCTGGATTCTTCCGAGCTGGTACTGGAAGATGAGCCCTGGAGATTTTCCCGCAATACCAGTATTACCTACGCTGACAGTTACCTGGCGATTGACAGTTTTTATCTGCAGCAGGATGAACAGATGATCAAAGTGTTCACTGAAAACCAGCAGGGTACTACCGACCTGCGGCTGCTGATTGAACAGCTGGCTACCGGCCCGCTGCTGGCCAGTCTTGACCTTGAAGACTATGCGATTAGTGGCCTGCTGAACGCCGAGGCTAGTTTTGGCGATATGTTTACTGCCGGAAACCTGGAGGCTATGTTTACCATAGACAGCCTGAGGGTGAGGGAAATGCCTGTCGGGACATTACAGATAAATGCAGCGGGTGAAGGACTGGCCTCTGCAGGAGCTTCAGAGCCTCTTAATCTGGAGATGACCCTGGATGGCGAAAATAATGCGCTGGCAGTAGAAGGTACTTACCAGCTGGATAGCAGCTATTTTGATATAGGCATTAATATGGAGCGCTTTCAGCTGGATCCCTGGCAGGCATTCCTGCAGGAATCTGTTGAGCAGATGGAGGGCGTACTTACTGCCGACCTGCAGCTGCAAGGTACGCCTGATGACCCTTCAATCACCGGTACCTTTAGCTTTGCAGATGAGGTCACGCTGGTTCCTACCATTACAGGAGCGGTGTATTATATCAACAACCAGCAGATAGCCTTTGAAGGTGACGAAATAATTTTTGACAATTTTGTCCTGGAAGACTCTGCCCGTACTGAGGCTACGCTTGATGGCAGCATCAGCATTGCCAACCTCAGTAATCCGGTTTTTAACCTGTCATTTGACACCGACGATTTTCTGTTTGTCAACAACGAGAGCTATGAAAACGAAAGCTTTTACGGAAGAGCTTTTGCCACCGCCTTTCTGGAAATAGAGAACGCACTGGATAACCTGCAGGTCAGCGGAGACGTCTCCATCAATGAGGGGACGGATTTCTATATCTCCCTGGTCAGTGAGGCAGAAACAGCATCCCAGGCAGATTATGTCACCTTTGTCGATACCAATTATTTCTTAAAAGAAGATACTGTCGCCACTGATAGCGTTACTTCATTCAAAGAGGTAGAAGCGGATTCGGCAGTGAACATCAGCGGGTTCAGCCTCAACACCGACGTATCTATCAGCCCGGAAGCCCAGATTACCATCATTCTGGACCCGGTAAACGGCGACCAGATTACCGCTTCGGGTGATGCTGACCTGAACGTCATCATGAACCCTGATGGAGAGGTGAACATACAGGGAGCTTACGTGATCGAAAGTGGCCAGTATGTGCTCACTTTTGCGCAGCTGATCCAGAAAGAATTTCAGATACGCGAAGGAAGTACCCTGGTTTGGTCAGGCGATCCTACCAACGCCCAGTTTGACATTACGGCTATATATACTGCTGAAACTACCCTGGAAGATTTGGTGTCGGGCTATAGTACCGGCCTGGACGGACTGGCCAGCAGTGACTACATTACCACCCTGCAGCCGGTAAATGTAGTCATGATGATTGATGGGAACCTTACTGAGCCGGAGCTGGACTTTGATATTGAAATCCCGGAAATGACTGCTCAGGGTGTTAGCGCTGAGTTTGTCCAGAATGTGATCAGTCAGCTGGAACGCGATCAGACTGCTATGTACAAGCAGGTTTTTGGCCTGATCGTACTGAACAGGTTTATCCCTACCAGCGGTGGCTTTGGCTCCAGTAGCACAACCTATACCTCGGCTGTTAACGAAAGAATTGACAACAGCCTCAGCCGGCTTCTTTCCGGAACGCTGAGTGAGCTTACTGAGGAATACCTGGGAGGTGTACAGATCAATATGGATATTGAATCTGATCAGCTGCAGGCACAAAATACCGCCCTGGCCGACCGTAACCTGGATGTGATGCTTTCCAAAGGATTTTTTAATGACCGGCTCCAGGTAAGTTTAGGCGGTATGACCAGCCTGAACACCAATTCTGCCGCGACTCCGGGTACATCCGGCGCCAGCGATAATCAGTTCTACGGAGAATTTGAAATCCTGTACAGGCTGGACACCAAGGGAAATCTGAATATCCGGATCTTCCAGGAAAGTGACCGAAATATCTTCAGCAATGAAGTAAGACAGATTCAGGGGGTTTCGCTCTCTTACCAGAAAGCCTTTGATGAATTTTTTGAAGATGACAGTAATGTGATCGAGTCAAGACCTGCACCCGAAGAAGAGGAAGATCAAAATGAAGAACAGGAGGATACTGAAAGTACCGCTTTGGATAATGCCCAACGCAGGAAAAAGCTGAAAAAACCTTAATGCTTTACCTTAAATGCCTCGTATTCCTGTAGTTCGTCTTCAGCATATTCCACTTTTTCAACGCTGGCTTTCGCCGGGCCTTTACGACACCAGGAAATGAAGTTTTGCAATTTGTCTTCTGTACCTTCGGCTTCTATGAGCACTGAGCCATCTGCTTCATTCTTTACCCATCCTTTCAGCCCCAGTTCTGCTGCTTTTTCCTGGCTGCTGGCCCTGAAGAATACGCCCTGCACCTTACCGTATACCCTGATTGTGTAATGCTTCATGTGAAAATTAATTAATCCTGGTAATATCTACCTACAGATACCAATAAAGCTAAAAAGTGTTTTCTGAAGTGGCAATCTCTACCGCAGAAGAGGTGCCTATCCTGTCGGCACCGGCCTCCAGCATGGCCCTAGCCTGCTCGTAGGTTTTGATGCCTCCTGAGGCTTTAATCCCCACATTGGAAGGTAAGACTTCTCGCATCAATCGGATATGTTCTGTTTTTGCCCCTTCTCCTGCCCAGCCGGTGGAAGTCTTGACAAAATCTGCCCCGGCGTCTGCGCAGAGCTTACAGGCCGTACGGATCTCTTCCTCCGAAAGATAAGCTGTCTCTATAATTACCTTCATCATGGCTTCAGCCTCGTGGATAATACCAGCGTATTTGGCCAGCTCAATCTTGGCCCAGGGCATGCCGGATTTGAAAGCAGATATGTTCATGACCACATCCAGCTCAGCAGCCCCATCTTTGAGCGACTGCCTGATCTCTGCCTCTTTGGTATGGCTCATCTGGTAGCCTAGCGGAAAGCCTATGACCGTTACCACCTGTATATCGGTATCACTTAGCTCACGTGCGGCTTTTTTCACCCAGAAAGGTGGCAGGCATAAACCAACGAAGCCATATTCCCGGCTTTGCTGTATCATTTTATCTACCTCACGGTAAGTGATGGTGGGCTGTAGTGCGGTATGTTCCAGAAATCTCCTGATGTCAGTCATATAGGTGGGTGGGTTGCATAAATAAGTTTACCTCTGCTACAGTAACGATTACAGTGCGTACCCCGCAAAGGGATATGTAATAAATTTTTAGAGGATCGGCATTATTATAACAAATAAAAAACAGCAAGGTTAAGGATTCATAGAAGCCAGCAAGGTTCAATTACATTTTTTAAACTGCAAAATTATGAAAAAAGCATTATTTATCTTTTCCTTTCTTTTGTTAACAAGTATCTCAATCCCGGCTTTGGCACAAATGGATGATTCCAGGATAGGCCTGAAGGGCGGCCTCAATCTCTCCACACTGTATACCGGCGATATTGAAGATACGGATCCTCGTGTCGGATACCATGTCGGTATATTTACGGAGTTGGCAGTGAGCGAATATTTCAGCCTGCAGCCGGAACTGCTGCTTTCCACCAAGGGTAACGTCAATACGTATGACATAGATGGCCCGGCCAACATTATCAATGCGGAAGGCGAAGCCGAGATCTCTTTTGCTTACCTGGAACTACCCATATTAGCGAAAATAGCCATTTTGGAAGTCATTAACATTCATGCAGGCCCATATATCGGCTATATGGTAGATGCCAATACTTCGCTGGAAGGTGACGTAGCCGGTAATTTTGAAGAAGATATTAACCGGGATCATTTCAACAACTGGGACGTAGGTGTAGCAGTAGGTGCCGGAGTGGACCTGAGCGCTGTCACCATAGGCGCCCGCTATAGCTGGGGGCTGGTAGAAGTGGCTGAAAGCGAAGCGGCTAAACTGCTCCTTGGCAGCGGAAAAAATGCGGTACTTCAGGGTTATATTGCTATCGGATTTTAATAGCTGTTAGTAAAATGCTTTGGCTTTAGAATAAGCCCAATCGTATTTAAACCATTTTACTCAGACGCATAAACCAGCAAAGGCTCCCAGATTGGGAGCCTTTGCTGGTCTAGTGTTTTTATAAGCTTATTTTCCTACCTCACCGATCATTTCGGCATCTTCCAGGATGTACATCAGTTGTTCGTAATCTTTGTCATTCAGCTTCAGCTTTCCCTTAAAAGCAACGATGGATTCGGTATAGTCAATAGGCTTTTTCAGGTAAACCTCCATAACCGTTTCCGGTCCGCCGGAACCGCAGAAAAAGCATGAAGCCAGCGGCAGAGAAGAGACGATCACGTGATCAGGCTTGAAGAGCCCTTCAAAAGGAATGATGTATCCGGGAACGGTCACTTCTTTTCCTTCCATCGACCTGGCTTCTTCGCTGAAGACGGGCACATAGAGTTCTCCGTACTCATCCTCTGTGATTTTGTATTCTACTCCGGAAAGTGCTTTCCAGACTTTGTTATCAATAGCCTCCTGGGCAGTAGCCGCAGTAAACAGGCTTCCGGTCAGGACAATTGAAGCCAGCAGGCTTAGCATATATCGTTTCATAGGCAGTTTTTTCCGGTTCTTTTTCTCTAAACTAACAAAAAATCAGCAGATAAATTCAAACTTTCACAGAAGCATATATTTCCGCTACCCTGTCCACCACATACTGTACTTCATCCATCGTATTATACTTGCTGAAAGAGAAACGCACCGCGCCTCTCTGAGGGTCGGTATTCATAGCCCTGAGTACATGCGACCCGAGGTTTGAGCCGCTGTTGCAGGCCGAGCCCCCCGATGCGGATATTTTGTGCAGGTCCAGGTTAAAGAGCAGCATATCAGTATCTTCAGATGGCGGCAGACTGATATTCAACACTGTGTAGAGGCTTTTATCAAGAATATCAGACGTTCCATTAAAGCGTACACCTGGCACTTTCTCCTTCAGGCCTTCAATCATGGCCTTTTTGAGAGCTACTATGTGCTGCTGATGCTCCTGCATTCCAGAATAAGCAATTTCCAAAGCTTTGGTCATGCCGATGATGCCATACAGGTTTTCGGTTCCTCCCCGCATGTTTCTTTCCTGAGAACCACCGTGTATGAAAGGCGCTATCTTATGTCCTTTGCGCACATATAGCAAGCCAACACCTTTTGGTCCATGAAATTTATGGGCTGAACCAATAATACAGTGCACTTTCAGTTTGCTTAGGTCATGGGTGTAGTGGGCAAGAGTCTGCACTGTATCAGAATGGAAAATGGCATCGTACGGCTCACAGATTTCTCCGATCTGTTCCAGATCATTCAGATTTCCGATCTCATTATTCCCATGCATCAGCGATACGAACGAACGTTCATTGGCCTTTAATAATGCCTCCAGATGGGCCAGATCAATATTTCCCTGCGCATCCGTTTGTACATAGTCTAAACGTATAATACTTCGGGCCGCAAGATCTTCCAGGGTATGCAATACAGCATGGTGCTCAAGCCGGGAGGTGATGGCGTGCCTGATACCCAGCGTCTCTATGCTGCACTTGATAGCAGTATTATCGGCTTCGGTACCGCCGGATGTAAAAAATATCTCCGCCGGCGAGGCATGCAACAGGTCCGCTACCTGTCGACGGGCTTTTTCCAAAGCGGAGCGGGTGGCCCGGCCGTGTGCGTGGGTAGACGAAGGGTTGCCATAAAACTCCAGCATATAGGGTTTCATCGCCTCAAAAACCTCAGGATCAAGCTGCGTAGTTGCAGCATTGTCTAGATATACTTGCATGAGTGCATGTTTATTTTAGAGAAGGGCGAAAATAACCAATAAAATGCAAAAGAGCATGCCCTAAGGCTATGCTCTTTCTGAAATGATCTCGCGAATATCGCTGATAAATTTATTGGCCATGTGCTCTGCCGTCACCTGAGAATGGGACTCCGAAATAATCCTGATGATGGGTTCGGTATTGGATTTGCGCAGATGCACCCACTCTTTTCCGAAGGTGATTTTTACACCATCCAGGGTATTCACCGGCATATTGCTATACTTTTTCTGTATCCCTTTCAGGATGGCATCCATATCAATGTCCGGTGTCAGCTCAATTTTATTCTTGGAAATATGGTACTGAGGATAACTGGCTTTGAGCTGGGTCATGGTCTTGCCAAACTTAGCCAGGTGCGTCAGGAATAGGGCTATGCCGGTAAGCGCGTCGCGTCCGTAATGAATTTTCGGAAAAATCACACCACCGTTTCCTTCCCCTCCAATGACAGCTTTGGTTTCTTTCATGGCCTGTACTACGTTGACTTCACCGACTGCAGCGGCGGTGTAGGTACCCCCATGCTTTTCGGTTATATCCTGTAAGGCCTGCGAAGACGAGAGGTTGGATACAGTATTCCCTCCTCCATTAAGCTCCAGCACATAATCTGCTACTGCCACCAGTGTATACTCTTCGCCAAAGGGAACTCCGTTATCCTGTATCAGCACCAGGCGGTCCACATCCGGATCTACCACGATGCCCAGGTCAAAAGCACCCTGCTCTATTTTAGAACAAATATGGTTCAGGTTTTCAGGCACTGGCTCCGGGTTGCGTTTGAAAGCCCCGTCTGGTTCACAGAAGAATTTTTCTACCTGGCTGACGCCCAGCGCTTCCAGCAGCATGGGCACGGCAATGCCCCCTACGGAATTGACACAATCTATGGCTACCTTAAAATTACGGGCTTCTATCGCTTCCTTATCCACTTCGGGCAAAGCCAGTATTTTTTCAATATGCTTTTCAATATAGTCGCTGGCAACTGTATAGCCACCCAGCTTTTTGGAAGCGGCAAACTCAAAAGTACCTTCTTCTGCTATCTTCAGCACTTCCTTGCCTGCGGCAGCGGAAAGAAACTCTCCGGCTGAGTTCAGCAGCTTGAGGGCATTCCACTGCCCTGGATTATGGCTGGCAGTAATGATAATACCACCTGAGGCCTCCTCATCCCGCACCGCGAGCTCCACTGTAGGGGTAGGTGCCAGGTCTATATCAATTATATCAATACCCAGTCCCTGCAAAGTAGCTGTCACGAGTTTAGAGATCATCTCTCCGGATACACGTGCATCACGGCCAATGACAATCCTGGGGTCTTTGTGCTGTGCCTTGATATAGGTGCCGTAGGCTGCGGCATATTTTACTACATCTACCGGTGTAAGGGCATCTCCCACCTCTCCCCCGATAGTACCTCGTATACCGGAAATCGATTTAATTAATGTCAATGAATAGTGTGTTTAGTGCTTGGTTTAAAGACAGGCTGCAAATTTAAAAAAATACACTAATCAAACTTAGCTAATACTTTATTTACTTCTGAGTCAGGGTTACCGCACTGGGTATCCTTACCGACTTCTTTGCCGCAATATCCGCAGGTGGCGCCATCCTTGTTCAGGAAAGGGCTCTGAGAGGCACAGGTTCCTTTAAACTCCCCATTTTTCAGGAAAATTAATCTCACACACATCAGGACGAAGAAAAGCCCCAGAAATCCTATGCCTAAAAGTATCGTTGTCATCTTATTGGTATTTTTCTATGGATTTAATTACAAAGTTAGAACGAACTCCTTAGAACCAAAGTTTCTATTCTTTATTTTTGAATACACGTCTGGCCCACGAATGTTCAAATTCATCCGTTAATGTCCTGCCAGGGACAAGAATCATGCACATATGAGCGAAAAAAGAGAAAATGCGCTGAAAGCTTTTGATAGATTGCTAACCATCATGGACGAGCTGCGCGAGCAATGCCCATGGGACCGTAAACAAACCCTGGAAAGCCTGCGGCACCTGAGTATAGAGGAAACCTACGAACTTTCGGATGCCATCATTGAGGGCGACATGCCTGAGATACAGAAAGAACTGGGCGACCTGGCACTGCATATTGTGTTTTACGCCCGTATCGCTTCTGAACAGCAGGCTTTTGATATTACAGATGTGCTGAACGGCATCTGCGAGAAGCTGATCGTGCGCCACCCGCATATTTATGGGGATGTAAAAGCTGAAGATGCCGCTACCGTAGAGCGCAACTGGGAGCAGATCAAGCTCCGGGAAAAAGGCGCACAGAAGAAAACCGTACTCGGCGGAGTACCCAAGTCACTTCCTGCCCTGATCAAAGCTATGCGCATACAGGACAAAGCCCGTGGTGTGGGGTTTGACTGGGAAGAAAAGCAGCAGGTGTGGGCCAAAGTGGAAGAAGAGATGCAGGAGTTTCGGGAAGAAGAGGTAGCCGGGGACCGGGAGAAGGCACAGGATGAATTTGGCGACCTCCTTTTTTCGCTGGTCAACTACGCCCGCTTTGCCGGTATCAATCCGGAAGAAGCGCTGGAGCGCACCAATAAAAAGTTTATCAGACGGTTCAACTACCTGGAATCCAAGGCAGAAGAGGAAGGTAAAAAACTGGCTGACATGAGCCTGGAAGAGATGGATGCCTACTGGAACGAAGCCAAGAAGCAGTAACTGCCAGGGTTCTTTCTTAGTCCGGTATCCTGAGAGATTTTCCTCGCTAAGCATTAATGTCTGTAGTATTTACAAAAATGCCGGTGAATCCCTAAATTCAGCCGTTACTCTTGTGTATATGGCAAAAAGCGTAAGTATCATCAGCCGGTCTACTCTCCTGCACCTCAGGATGCCTTTTTCTTTTTTTCTGCTACCCATCTTTTTGTTTGCCCTGGGCGTGACGCTACCAGAAAACTGGCTGAGGGTACTACTGGTATTTCTGATCCTACACGTGCTGCTCTATCCGGCCAGCAATGGCTACAACAGCTACTTTGACAAAGATGAAGGAAGTATCGGGGGGCTGGAGAAACCACCCAAAGTGAGCAGAGAGCTGTATTATGTGGCTTTGCTGATGGATGGCCTGGCAATTGTACTGGGATGGCTGATCAGCTGGCAGTTTGCCCTGATGCTGCTGATCTATGGTCTGGTGAGTAAAGCCTACAGCCATCCGGCCATAAGGTTGAAAAAACACGCCATCGGCAGCTGGCTGATTGCTGGTTTTTTCCAGGGATTTTTCACTTTTATGATGGCATACATAGGCGTGCATGAGCTTTTACTGACGGAAGCCCTACGGCCGGAGGTCCTGATCCCCGCTGCACTCAGCACTTTGATGCTGTGGGGTTCCTACCCTATGACCCAGATTTACCAGCATGAGGAAGATGCCCGGAGAGGAGATTATACCCTTAGTTATCGACTTGGAATACTTGGGACTTTTCACTTTACTGCCCTGGTATTTTCTCTTTCCGGAGTCGGTTTTTTCATGTACTACTATGCTTACTTCGGACTTACAGCCGCCCTAGTTTACCTGTTTTTTCTGGTGCCGGTGTTGCTGTATTTTTTTCAGTGGTACCGAAGAGTTCGCGGGGATGAGGCGCTGGCTGATTTTCGTTCCACCATGCGACTCAACCTGATTTCCGGTTTATGTCTGAACCTGTTCTTTCTGCTGATTATCTTCTGGAAGATATAAAGCACGAAACTTTACACTGCTTTCCAACCATTTTACCTGCCTGGCTGTCAGCATAATAAACCTACTGCGATGAAAAGATGGATGATGATCAGTTGTTGTCTGCTGGCCCTGGCCTGCCAGGAAAATGAATTCAGTGAAGTAGAAGCCAGCAGCTTTGCGGCCTGTGGAGTGGGCAATGCTGGAGACTTGCCCTGGCTGCAGGATATGCTCGCCCAATACAATGGTCAGGGCCATGCCTGCCCGATCCTGGAAGTTATTCAGGGCGTTTACCAGAAAGAAACCGTATTTATGGTGTATGCAGGAGGCCCCGCCTGCCTTACCTGCACCGGCGCTCAGGTAGTGGATTGCGAGGGCAATACCCTCTTTGTCTGCGAACCGGAAAAAGACAAAAAGATCAAAAAACGTAAGCTGCTCTGGAAGAAGTAAACGATGTGGGCATAAAAAAACCAGGCAAATGCCTGGTAGATAACTTTCGTTTGTCAATGTTTACTTTTGCTGAATGGGGTCACTCTTCACACTCTTCTGCTGAATAGGATCACTTAGCATGCTATTCTGCTGTGTTGAATCTGTGGTTTCTTCTGTGGTCGTCTTCTTCTTCGACATGGTTGATAATTTTTAGGTAAATAAATAATTAAGCTGATTGCTTTATTATTGATTAAATTAAACAAATAATCCTACAATTCACAATTGAGGAGGGATTTTTCCTGTACATACAGTTATTTGCCAAATATTATTTAGCTACACAAGTCAGGGATTCTCGAGAGACACCTTTTCTTTTCTACCCTTCTTATCCACATAGTACCATTGTCCGCTTCGCTCCCCATCGGTGTACTCGCCTATATACTCCAGATTTCCTTTACTGTTATAAAATTTCCACTCTCCGTTTTCCATGCCGTTCACAAAGCTACCTTCCTGCTGTAGCTTACCGTTATCCCTAAAAAAAAGCCATTTGCTGGCAGGCAGACCATCCTGGTAGTGACCTATCCTTTTCTGGCTACCGTCTTCGTAAAAGAAAAGCCACTCTCCCTGGTACAAGCCATCTCTAAAAACTCCCTTCTTTTCCAGTTGCCCGTTGGGATAGTAATAAAATGAGCTGTCTTCCTGCAGGCCGACCGCCCAGTGCTCCACTGCTTCCAGCCTGCCATCAAAATCATAATAGCTTGCTACTCCATGTAGTTCACCCTGCATATACTGCTCCACCGCATTGAGCTTACCGTTGGGGTAGTAGTAGCGCCATTCTCCTTCTTTTTGACCATTCACCAAAGTACCCTCGTGTTTTAGCTGACCATTAGGATAATGCGCCTCCAAAGACTGCTGCGCCTGGGCTGAAAGCGTGATCATCAGGCTAAACAGCAGGCTCTTGGTAATGCATAAAAACTTCGCTATTTTCATTCAATTGACTATTTTTAAAGCAGGGGTTTGCCCATAACGACAAGCTTAAATACGTTAAGCTGCACTCCCGGATTTTTTACTGACACTAACAAGCCGACACTATGTTTGTACAGCGCACGGAGCCATTTGGTCCGCTGGAGCAAGTCACCATTTTCAACGAAGAGAGCGGTGATTTAATTTCATTTTTACCCTCTTACGGTGCCTGTATCAACCGGCTTACTTTCCGTAATCAGGAAATCATGGACGGGCTACGAGATTTCGACATGCTGCAGCACCAGCATGGCTATCGCTCCTCCTGGCTTTTTCCCTGGGCTAACCGGGTGAGAGACGGAGAATACACCTTCCAGGGTAATACCCGTCAGCTCCCGATTAATGAAAGCAGGCGTAATAATGCGCTGCATGGGTTTGCCTTTGAGCAGAAATTCACCATGGAAGATATCGGCCTGTCAGAAAAGATCGCCACCGCCCACCTGAGCTGGAGCTATGACGGGCACTTCAAAGGCTATCCTTACCCTTTTGACCTGGATCTTTATTATGAATTTACAACTGACAAAGGGTTTAAAGCCACTTATGATGTCAAAAACCGGGGAAATTTTGATATGCCCTTCGTAGCCGGCTGGCATCCCTACTTCCGCTTTGAGGCGGCAACTGTCAATGAGTACTTCCTGCAGCTTCCCAAATTCCGGCACCGCCATCTGACAGACGAGCAGATGATCCCCACCGGGCAGACAGCCGCTTACCCTCAATTCGAGAAGCTGAGACAAATTGACGATACCGAGTTTGACCACTCTTTTGAGCTGGATGCCCGGGAAGGCCGCGTAGAAGCCATTCTGGCTGATGCCAAACAGGGAAAAAAACTACACCTCTGGCAGGAAACGGGCGCGCACAAGTACAATTTTTTGCAGGTGTACATTCCCCCTCACCGAAAAACCATCGCACTGGAGCCGATGAGCTCTAATGTGAATGCCTTTAACAACGGAGATGAGCTGATTGTATTGAAGCCGGGAGAAAACAACGAAGCAAGCTTCGGGCTGTGGCTGGAGGAGTAGGGTATTAATGGGGAAACCTGCTTTCGCTGTAAGCGTTTACAATTTTCCGGAATTTTCAGAAACCATAACAGTATAACCATCAGCACTATAACACCATAACCCCAGGTTCTTTATTATTGATTTCGAGCAAAATCATTATACTTGTAAAACTGACCAAAAACCAAACGATCTAACAGAACCAAACTTATGGGATTTTCGGGATTAGACTTTGCAGTCTTTATTGGGTACTGCCTCTTCATCATAGGCCTGGGCCTCTGGGTCTCTCGCGACAAAAAGGGACATGAAAAAAACTCTCAGGACTACTTCCTGGCAAGTCGCTCCCTACCCTGGTGGGCGGTAGGTGCCTCGCTCATCGCCTCCAATATTTCTGCCGAACAGTTTATCGGCATGTCCGGTTCGGGCTATGCTCTGGGGCTGGCCATTTCTACGTATGAGTGGATGGCAGCGGCTACGCTCCTGGTAGTAGGTAAGTTTTTTATTCCTATCTATATCAAGAAGGAAATATACACCATGCCCCAGTTTCTGGCTGACCGCTACAATGATACCGTGCGCACCTTTATGGCTATCTTCTGGCTGCTGGTCTATATTTTTGTAAACCTCACCTCGGTCATTTACCTCGGGGCGCTGAGCATAGAGACAGTACTGGGTGTAGACCTGATTTATGCGATCATTGGCCTGGCCCTGTTTGCGTTGCTTTACTCCATCTACGGAGGACTGATGGCTGTAGCCTGGACCGATGTGGTACAGGTTGTATTCCTGGTACTAGGAGGACTCGCTACTACTTACCTGGCACTCGATATTGTCGGAGATGGCAGCATACTGGGTGGCCTGGGGCGTTTGCGCGAGGAGGCTCCTGATCATTTTCATATGATACTGGAAGAAGGCTTTATGATCACCGATGGGCAGGGAGGCACCACCGATGCTTACCAGATGCTCCCCGGCATTAGTGTACTGATCGGTGGGATGTGGATCGTCAACCTGAGCTACTGGGGCTTTAACCAGTATATTACCCAACGCGCACTGGCCGCCAAGGACCTGGACAACGCCCAG
This sequence comes from uncultured Porifericola sp., assembly GCA_964518125.1. Lineage (GTDB taxonomy): Bacteria > Bacteroidota > Bacteroidia > Cytophagales > Cyclobacteriaceae > Catalinimonas. The sequence goes on along the minus strand of CAZFFW010000027.1, from coordinate 8,627 downwards.
CGAGGTGTCATATTTGCCGGGTTTTTGAAGCTCCTCATTCCGCTAATCGTGGTCATCCCCGGAATAGCTGCATTTGTGATCGTACAAAACGATGCCCTGGGTGGCGAGTTTTCTAATATCATGTCGGACCCTGATACTGGCTTTATTGTTCCTGACCGGGCCTATCCCTCGCTTCTTAGTCTGCTACCCAGCGGTATGAAGGGAGTTGCCTTCGCTGCCCTTACCGCCGCGATTGTATCGTCGCTGGCGTCTATGGCCAACAGTACTTCTACTATCTTTACCATGGATATTTACCGCAACTATATTAATAAAGGGGCTTCTGAGAAATCACTGGTGAGGATGGGCCGTATCGTGGTAGTTGTTTCGTTTATCATCGCCTGCCTGGTAGCACCCGCCTTACAGGGTCTCGGACAGGTGTTCCAGTACATCCAGGAATATACCGGATATGTATCACCGGGCGTATTTGCTATTTTCGTCTTTGGGGTTTTCTGGAAAAAAACAACCTCTGGCGCTGCACTTACCGCTGCTATTCTTACTATTCCACTTTCTGCCGTGCTGGCGTTTGCCTTTCCCGATCTGCCTTTTATAGACAGGATGGGTGTTGTATTTTTAATTCTGGCCACGCTGATGATTGTTATCAGCCTCGTACAATCCGGAAAAGACCAGCCAAATTCGATTGAGCTTTCTTTCGACTTGTTCAAAACTAGTCGTAAATTCAATGTAGGTGCTTTGTTAATTGTCGGTATTTTGGCAGCTTTATATATTGTATATTGGTAATCAAACCTATTTTTTAACTTATGGATGCTTCCATTATCAAAAACAAATTTTTAGAACTATATGAGCAGGAGCCCCTGCTGGTAAGGTCACCCGGAAGAGTAAACCTGATCGGTGAACATACTGACTACAATGAGGGCTTTGTGCTCCCTGCTGCCATTAACAAAGAGATCGTATTTGCCCTGGCGGCAAATGATCTGGGCAGATGCCGGGTGTATGCCTATGATATGCGGGAAACCATAGACTTTGACCCTGCCGCTTTTAAAAAATCAAAAGATGACTGGGCCAATTATATCCTGGGCGTTATCGATCAGTTGCAGCAGAGCGGCCACCAGGTTGAAGGCTTCGATTGCGTCTTTGGCGGTGATATTCCCCGTGGGGCCGGCATGTCTTCTTCCGCTGCGGTAGAGTGCGGCCTGGCCATGGGGCTGAACCAACTGTTTGGCTTCGGCCTGGATCGTCAACAGATTGCCCGCCTGGCGCAGAAAGCGGAGAACGATTATGTAGGCGTACAATGTGGCATCATGGATCAGTTTGCCAACCTGTTTGGCAAGCAGCACCAGGTCATCAAGCTGGACTGCCGCTCGCTGGAGTATCAACTCTTTCCCTTTGAGATCAGCGGCTATAAGATCGTACTGCTGGACACCAGCGTAAATCATTCGCTGGCCGCTTCTGAATACAACAAAAGGCGGGAACAGTGCGAGCAGGGGGTAAAAAAACTGCAGGAACTGGAGCTTGACGTCAAAAGCCTGCGCGATGTAAGCCTGGATATGATCACCCGCTTCCGCACACTGATTGACGAGACAGTCTACCGCCGCTGCCGCTATGTAATTGAGGAAAACCAGCGGGTAGAAGAGGCCTGCCGCTTCCTGGAGCAGGGCGACCTGGTCTCATTCGGGCAGAAAATGTATGAGTCGCATCACGGCCTGAGCTGTGACTATGAGGTGAGCAGCGAAGAGCTGGACTTCCTGGTCGAGCAGACCCGCAAAAATGATAGTGTACTGGGCGCCCGCATGATGGGCGGCGGTTTTGGCGGCTGTACCGTCAACCTTGTTAAGGAAGAAGCCCTGGCCAGTATGACCATGGATATAGAGCAGGCCTATCAGCAACAGTTTCGCAGTGAGCTGAAGGTGTATATTGGCGATATTGTAGATGGAACGGAGATCATTGTTGATGATAAATGAATGGTAAAAAAATAACCTTATGTATCCATCATCATTCAGTAAGCTACAGACATGAGCTTTGACCTGACCGAGCATCCGCACCGAAGGTATAATCCCCTCACCGGAAGCTATGTGCTGGTATCGCCGCACCGCATGAAGCGACCCTGGCAGGGACAGGTGGAAAAACCCGAGGAAGCCATTAGCCCTGATTATGATCCTGCATGCTACCTCTGCCCCGGCAACGAGCGGGCCGGAGGTGCTACCAATCCTGATTACCAGGATACTTTTGTCTTTACCAATGATTTTGCCGCCCTCACCGAAAATACGCCCTACGGCAAAGTAGAAAAAGGCAACCTGCTGCGAGCCGAAAGCGAGCAGGGCATCTGCCGTGTCATCTGCTTTTCTCCCCGGCACGACCTGACGCTGCCCCGGCTGTTGCGGGAGGATATCGTGAAGGTGATTGAGCTGTGGCAGCAGGAATACCGCAGCCTGGGCGAGCGGCCCGAGATCAATTATGTGCAGATCTTTGAGAATAAAGGGCAGATGATGGGCTGCAGTAACCCCCATCCGCACGGACAGATATGGGCACAAAGCACCGTGCCTATGGAAGCTGCGCTGGAAGGAAAAAAGCAGGGTGATTATCTTCAGCAGTATGGGCGCAGCCTTCTGGCAGATTATGTGGTGCTGGAACTCAAAGAAAAAGAGCGTATCGTACTGGAAAACGAGCATTTCGTAACGGTGGTGCCCTTCTGGGCGACCTGGCCCTTCGAGACGATGGTCATCAGCAAGCGACATATTCAGCATATTCTGCAATTCTCTGATGCAGAAAAGCTGGCTTATGCCGATATGCTGAAGAAACTGACCACAATTTACGATAACCTTTTCGAGATTTCTTTCCCCTACTCCGCGGGTATCCACCAGGCCCCAACCGATGGGCTTGAGCATAAGGAATGGCATTTTCACCACCATTTTTACCCGCCCCTGCTGCGCTCGGCTACGGTGAAGAAATTTATGGTGGGCTATGAAATGCTGGGCGACCCGCAGCGGGATATCACCGCCGAAGCCAGTGCCGAGCGGCTGAGAAGCCTTCCTTCAGGGCATTACAAGGATAAGGCTTAGCCAGCGATGCCGTCTGGTCAACATCCGGAGGGTAGCAGCCGGGCGATTTATTTGCTCTGCTTTTTTGTTTTTGCCGGAACGCTGGTTTATACCAATTCCTGCGGACTGTACAGCACCCACGACAGTAAATTTTACCTGCAGGCCGCCCGGATGATGCAGGAAGAAGGTCGCTTTGAGTTGTTTTATTCTGCTGTTTTCAGCCACTGGCCGCCGCTGTATCCTTTCATCTTGTCTTTTTTTACTCAGCTACCGGCATTATACACTTTCCTGCACACCTCCTGTCTGCTGCTGAGCTTCGGCCTATGGCTTAGCATGAGCAGGCAGATACTCCGGAAAAGCTACACCCGCAATTTATACGCGGCCCTTCTGGGCCTTAGTACACCCTGGCTGCTGGTCGGTCATTTCGTCTGGTCAGAGGCTGTCTTCATCCTGCTTTTCTCTGCTTACCTCTACTTTTTGCTCAGATTTATGGCTACGGAAAACAGCCTTTTTCTGGTGGCCGCCACCCTCTTCGCTTTCCTGCTTCCCTGGCAGCGGGTGGCCGGAGTATTTGTATTTATGGGTGTAGCAGCGGGTGTACTCCTATTTTATTTTCCCCTGTTTAAAAAACACTGGCAAAAATGGGTGCTTCACGGCCTGCTCAGTAGTTTTTCCTTCGTTAGCTGGTTTGCCTATACCACCTTTGTACTGGAGGGCCGGAGCCTGAGAGAGGCGCTGGGAGCAGCAGCCATAGCTGCCAGTATCCTGCAGTCAGTACAGGACTATCTGCAGACCTTTTCCCGCTGGCTGGTACCGGAGATAATACCTGATCTGCTCAGCTTTAGCCTGGTGGTGGCTTTTCTGGTGGTGCCCATTTTTTTCATAGACCGAAAAACTATGCGTGGACGCATAACGGGCTTTTTATGGTCAATGATGCTGGTGTATCTTTTACTCTACATTTCAGCTCCAGCCATTTCGGCCGAAGTGGGCGGCATAGACGAGACCGAGCGTTTTTTGTCGGTAATTTATCCTGTCTTTTTTCTGTCACTTCTCTTTAGCGTTGAACAGTTTTCAGCGTCCAAAAATCCGAAGCTAAGAAGGTTCTTACTTACTTTTATAATCATCTGGCTACTTTATCCAACGATGAGGTTCGTGAAAAATGCCCATTTCTTTCATGTACGCAAATGCCAGCAAAGTGCTAAATTCAGCCATTAATCGAGATTCCTGTTTTCTGGTTTTTACCTTATGCTTATGAATTTCTTTAAAATCTGTATACTGCTCATCTTTTTTTCATCCACAGCATCTGCCCAGTGGACGCTCAAAGACACTACCGAGCTGGTTAGCAGAGACGGATTGCCTAATTTTATGCACAAAATCCGCAGTGGACAGCCAGTGTCAGTCGGCTTTTTTGGCGGGAGCATTACTCAGGCCGAGGGCTGGCGGCCCAAAATTACAGAATGGATGCGTTCGCACTATCGACCCAAAGAAGTGCGTGCCTGGAATGCAGCGATTGGAGGAACCAACTCGACCTTTGGCGTTTTTCGCCTGCAGCGGCACCTGCTGGAAAAAGATGATCTGGACCTCATTTTTGTTGAGTTTGCCGTCAACGACAGCCCCGGCAATAGCCCGGACATCGTCAAAAGTATGGAGGGCATCGTCCGGAAAATCTGGACGCAAAATCCGAAGACGGACATTTTCTTCGTCTATACGCTGAAGAAAGATTTTCTGCAGGATATTGAGCAGGCTAAGATGAGCCTTTCTATGAGCAAGCATGATTCCATCGCCAGCCACTATGGCATCCCTTCGCTCTACTGGGGGGTGGAAGTAGACAAAAAGCTGCGGTCGGGCGAAATGATTTTCCAGGATCAGATCAGCGACGTATCTACCTCTAAAAATGCAGCCGGAAAGTATGTGTTTGCAGAGGATGGGGTACACCCCTCTGACTACGGGCATCAGATCTACGCTGACGTACTGGCCCGCAGCCTCATCCGGATGGAAAGTCCCTCGGACCCTGAGCCGCATTCGCTGAAGCCTGCACTTTTTTCGCCCTACGAGGCTGCCGCTATGCTGCCTGCTGAAGCCAGTCAGGGGCGGCACCTGGAAGTAGCTGACAGTCCCGAGAAATACCCTTTTCTGGAAAACTTCCTGGAAGATGGCGATACTTACCTGCTGAGCGAGCATCCGGAAGCCAGCTACCGCTTTCAGTTTGAGGGCAGCAAAGTCGGCATGAAGATCATCATGGGACCGGGCTGCGGCCCCTTTACGGTAACCATTGACGGTAAGCCTTACGAAAAGTCGGGCTTTGACGGCTACTGCAGCTACTACCGCATCAACAACTTTTTTGTGGATTGTGAGCCGGGGTTGCACGAGGTGGTGATACGTCCTGCCGCTCCGCTCAGCCTGCAGGAAAAAGAAGAAAAGCTCAACAATCCGGACCGCCGTGAGGATATCCGCAATAAGCCGGCGAAGTACGATCACAACTACCTCATCTTCAGCGATGTGCTGATCCTGGGTGAGATGAAGTGACGTTCAAGCCTGTTTACCTATGCAGTACAGTAGGTGAGTCAGACTTTCTGCTGCAGGATATGAAGCCTTTAATGCTGTACAGTACAACACAAGAAATCAGCAGGAACTGTCCCGCTGAATTTTTATTGAAGTGAAACGAAAAGCTTAGTTTTCTGCCAGGTAGGTAATTTCTTCTTCGTTCAGTAAGCGGTCGTATATGCGGATATCGTCAATCACTCCCTTGTAGAACGTGGCTACTTCACTACTGGTATGCCGTGCCCCGATCAGCACCGGTGTCCGCCGATCATGAGGGTGGGTTGTCCAGGGCTGCGTTCTCAGAAGTTCGCCATTGATGTACAGCATTAGCTCCCGGGTTTCACCATCATAGCTGGCAATCAGGTGTACAAATTCGTCAGCAGGCACCTCTTCTTCCGTTCCAATAGACCAGGGCGGTACATTCCGGTAAGCCATGGCTTTATTAGTATTGGAGACACCCATGTACCAGCCTGCCAGCACGCCCCCGTTCCATTTTGAAACGACAATATTGGTGCGTTTGGTACTATCGACGCGTATCCAGGTAGCCATGGTGTAGCTTTCTGCGCCGCCAAAAGACATTTCTTCCACATTACCCAGGCTGATAAAATCATCTGTGCCATCAAAAAGGTAGGCTCCGTTCTGGTTGCCAAAGCGATCAGTAGTAGGTCTGGCACCCTGTACGGAACCGTGATAATTATTGCCGCTCAGGTCGTCGGCATTGCCCTCAAAGGAGAAGTAAGCCACCAGGCCGTTGTTTACTGAGGGAGGCGGCGGCGTTACCGGGGCAGTTTCGTCCTCTACTACACAGGAGGAAATCAGGAATAGGGTAAGGATAGGCAAAAGGTAAAGCAATAGCTTTTTCATCGTATCTGTTTTTTTAATGAGAGAAATGGGGAAGGCAGGAAATCTGTCAGTACTAAGCGGCCTTGATCTCATGTTGATACACGCGCATCTTTCTTTCGGTAGCACTGCTTTTTTTTCCGTGGAGGGCCTGCAAAAAAGTTAGTCGGGCAAGCCTGAAACTTCTGAGGCTGGATGCTATAATAAAAGTAGAAAGTTTCTGAGGAGCAACGGGCGTTTCCATGATGTTCAGTATTAAAGTGAAAAATTTGATAAATAATATAACTCTTGGTTGCCCGCCGGGAGGAAAGGTTACCCTTCCCATGGATATTTTGCAAAAAAATATCCCCGGACAGATGGTTCTAGCCGGGGATTGGTGAAGTGAAGGTGATTATCTTTTTTTACTGCTGCGTGCTGATGCTGCCTTTCATGGAACCGTGAAAGGTGCAGATATAAGAGGCAATCTCAGTGGCCAGGGCTGAAGTGAGGGTAAAGGTGACACCGTCGGAATTGACCGAAAAGTTAACATTTTCATCATTGGCAAAGGAGCCACCACCTTCTTCGGAGAGCAGGCTGGCGTCGCTGCTGTCCAGGAAAGCCAGCGGGTGGGCGCCGCCTCCCTCATTGATAAAGCGATAGCGGTTGCCGGTGGTCAGGTTCAGTGTCGTATTTTCTGCGTTCAAAGTTGCGGAAGCTCCGTCTCCGTTGATATTGGTAAAAACCCAGGCAGAGGCGCCCACATTGTTGATGGTGATGGTAGCGTCCGGTTCGGGAGCAGGTACCAACACGGCGTCAATGACATGCACGATGCCGTTAGAAGCGGCAATATCGGCCTGTACTACTTCAGCGCTGCCGTTGATGACTACTGTGTTACCATCCAACGCAAAACTCAGATTCTGACCGTTGACTGTTTCAGCAGTCAGTCCATCGGAGATACCTCCGCTGGGCACTGCATTACCGGCAATGACATGGTAGCTCAGTACGCTGAGCAGTACATCATCAGGCACTTCCTCCAGGCTGCTGTAGGGGCTGGCCTGCAGGAATGCGTCAAAAGCGGCATTGGTCGGGGCAAATACTGTAAAGCTTCCCTCCGCGCTGAGCGTCTGGGCCAAATCGCTGAAGCGGCTGACCGCCTGCACCAGTATGGACAGGTCATCGGTAGCCGAGGCGATGCTCACAATATCCGGCGGATTGATGCTGCCGTTCATGCTGCTGTGGATAGCACAGAAGTACGCGGCCAGTGCGTCATTCAGCTCGGCTGTCAGCGTAAACGTGACACCTTCGCTGTCTTCCTGATAGTTGATCATGGCATTGTCTTCCAGCGAGCCGCTTTCGTCAAATTGCACCAGCAGCGGGTCTCCGGCCGCATCGCGAAATTCCAGCGGATGGGAAGAACCACCCTCGTTAATAAAGCGGTAGCGGGTGCCTTCTTCCAGGCTGATAGCCGGATTGTCGGTATCCAGCATGGCGACATTGGCGGCGTCAATACCTTCCACCGCGGTGACCTGCCATGCGGAGGAGCCGACATTTTGCAGGGTGATGGTGACATCGGCCATGACGGCATCGCCGGCATCATCGGTCATGTCTGTATCATCTTCCTCGCAGGAAGCCAGGAAGAGAAAACTTCCTGTTAGAAAAAGTAATATGTGCAAGTACTTCATGGTTCTTGTTTTTGATTGGTTGACAAGAACTATAAGAAGCTAGAGGGATTTTTGTTTAAATGTATTTTATAAAAGTTAAACAAAAATCCCTAAAACTGGTGGCGCTGACCTATAGCAGCTGGCTTATCGGGTTGGCTGTCCGGAAAAGGATGGTTATGCATTCTATGTGTAGCAGCTTAGAGGAGGAATTATCCAAATTTTACAACACTACAGTAAACTTTATTACGGTTGGTTTATTAATTCGCTGCACAGAGTTCAAGGGAATGTTGAACATCATTTTTATCTCCGCTCAGGTGGCGATACAATCGCCTTTCTCTCCCATCCTCTTCACAGAAGAGGATGATGGATATCTTACGAGATCAACCGTAATATTCTTTAGCAACATACAAAGGTCAATAAGTGGCCGTTTTATACGCTGAGTGCAAACATTCAGGTATCTGATATCGATAAATAGCGTTCTAGTTTCTCTGATTTTTTTTTGAGCCTTTCGTCAAGGGGTAGTTTTATAAACTCAATAATCTCAACTTGGCCGAATTCTTTATAGAGCGGG